>NZ_CACA01000145.1:0-7604 GCF_000180455.1 Kamptonema sp. PCC 6506 | reverse complement strand
ATCTCCCTCATCTCGCCTACCTTCCCCATCTTCACCTATCGCCTTTAAGATCCGACTTATGCGGCGGATGTGACCGGAGAAGGTGGATAAGCTTTGTTCTAGAGACTGTTCATCGCCGATATCTGCCAAAATGTAATCAAACCAAGGCAGTTCTACGGGTTCCCGTGCTGGTACGAACAATCCTGCTTTTGCCATCAAAGCTGCTAAGCCCAAGGTTTTGAGGGTGACTGTTTTGCCTCCAGTATTGGGGCCGGTGATGGCGACTACTCGGATTTGCGGCTGAATTATCAGGTCAATCGGTACTACTGGCAAACCTTGTTCGTGCTGTTGTTGCCATACCAATAAGGGATGACGCAACTGGCGCAAAGTTATCGGGGAATTATGGGTTTTGAGAGATTGCTTTGTGCCTCTCAAGGCTAAACCCTGCGGGGAGTCTACCCCAAGATGGTTTTGAGTTTTAAGAGTAGGAAATTCCCCCTTGCTCAAGAACTCTGGGGCGGGCACGGGGGCACCGCCCCTACTGTCCCTACTCCCCGTCTCCCCCATACCTGGGTGAAAGTCGATAAATCGAGGGGGGTTGGCTTCTAGCCACAGGCTGTAACGTGCTTTGGCGTAAGCTAAGTCTAGGGTGGTGGCGATCGCTAGCAATCTCTCTAAGTCGGGCTTTACCTCTGCTACTTGCTCGCTCAAGATCCGGCGCACGGCTTCTTCTTCCACTTGTTCTTGCCGTAATTGTTGCCGCATTTGATTGTTGAGGTTGACAACTCTATGGGGTTCGATGTACAATGTCGCGCCACTCATTGAGGTGTCGTGAACGATGCCGGGAATGGCATCTTTCTGGGGAGCTTTGACAGGGAGGACGAAGCGATCGCTCCTTTGAGTAATGAGTTGTTCCTGCAAGGCGTTGGCTTGACGCTGTAAGATGCCCTGCAATACCTGATAGATGCGATCGCGTAACTGCCGCATTGAGTCGCGAATGCCGCCGAGTTTGGGTGTGGCTCTGTCTGTCACATTGCCGCGCTCATCAATGCAGCGGTGGATTTCTTGCTCCAATTCGGGATAAGTCCGCAACTGGGCCACCAATTCCGTGAGTACGGGAACGTCGGGCTGATTGTCAATTACTCGGCGCAATTGCCTAGCACCGGCCAGAGTAGTAGCGATCGCCAACAGTTCCTCCCCGCTGAGGATACCTTGAACTTGAGCTCGTTCTAGGGAATCGCCGATGTCTTGAATGCCATCAAAACTCAGACCCCCGGCAAGGCGACTCTCCAAAAGGTAAGCTTCCTGAGTCTGGGCTAATAGCTGCGCCGTCTCAGTTGGAGTTTCCGGGATTGGCAAGTGGAGCGCCGCCACAGCACCGAGTTTGGTTGCCGTAAAGGTAGCCAAATGGTGACAAAGGCGGGGCCATTCCAATAGTTCTAGGGTTTCGGCTTGAATCAAAGCTGGTAAGCTAAATCTGAATGTCTCTTAAGCAATTTTAAGGTTTTTTTCAATTGTCGTGCGGCACTTGGGGAAGTCTTCCCAAGCAAGCAATGTCAGCAATTTTTGATACCTATGATGGTAATAATACCTGTTTTAGAAGGGTTGGATGAACCAATCTCGGTCAATTGCATGGCGTGGTGAGAGTTTAAGGCGGTGGAACAGCCTGCCTAATTTAGAGATACAACTGCTCCCTCGATCTGTCGCTCTCCCTAATCAGCTTCAAGCATTGAGGGAATTTCGGCAGTATTTTGAGAGATAAAGTTCTGATTTTGACTCACCAAAATATTAATAACTATGAATTAGAGTCAATCATAATCTTTACACAATATTTCCTACCTCCTTTGCGATCGCCCTAATTGCAGATAATAAATAGCTCCACCTAATTCAAAGTAAAAGACAGATGACTAAAAAGGTTGCTGTGTAAGCATTATTCCCTATTCTCTCTTCCCTCTTCCTTCTACTTAGCATCAAGCACCACAACCCCAAATGATGTATTAAAGAAAAGGGTCGCATCTAGCTCAATTGTGACGGATGTATGCTGGAGATATAGGGAACTGGTGCACATATGGCAAAAATTCTAGTGATCGATGACGATGTAACGGTTCAGATCGTCCTGCAAGACCTACTGGAGAGTGAAGGACACGAGGTCGCGATCGCTTTCGACGGTCAAGATGGTCTCTCTCAAGCCCACCACAGACCCCCTGACTTGATAATTTGCGATTGGATGATGCCCTACATTGATGGGTTAGAAGTATGTCGCCAACTGAAAGCTAACCCAGAACTAGCTACCGTCTTCTTCATCCTACTGACAGCGCGAGAAGAACTTGACGACAGGGTAAAAGGACTTGACAACGGCGCTGATGACTTCTTATCCAAACCAATTGAAACAGAAGAGTTGTTAGCGCGAGTGCGTGCGGGCCTGCGGTTGCGCGGACTGACACAGCAGTTAGAGCGAACCCTACAAGATTTGCAGCAAACTCAGACTCAGTTAGTACAAAGTGAAAAAATGTCTAGTCTGGGGCAATTAGTAGCTGGTATCGCCCACGAAATTAACAACCCAATCACTTTTATTTACAGCAACTTGAGCCACGTTCAAAGTTACGGAGCTGACTTAATTGAGTTGCTGCGTTTATATCAAAAAGAATTAAAAAATCCCAGTCCCGAAATCTTGCAAAAGCAGCAAGAAATGGAATTAGATTTCGTCCTCGACGACTTGTTTAAGATTTTATTCTCCATGCAGACAGGAAGCGAACGTATCCGACAGATAGTTCTTTCTCTGCAAGATTTTTCTCGCACAGACCGTTCAGGATGGCAACCTGTTGACGTTCACGCCGGTTTAGACAACACCATTTTAATGTTACAGCATCGCTTGCCCGCGCGGGAGGGTAGACCCGATATTAAGGTCATTAAAGACTACAGTAAAATGCCTCAAGTTGAATGTTATGCTGGTCTCTTAAATCAAGCATTCTTGAATATTATTAACAATGCGATCGATGCTTTAGAGTTATCAGGTGTTGATTGGGGGCTGTCAGGGGAGGAAGTTAAAAATGAATCTGAGAAAAACCATCTGAAACCAACGATTAAAATTCATACTGAGGTTTTAGATGAGAACCGCATTTTAATTATAATTGCTGATAATGGAGCCGGAATGAGCGAATATGTGAAATCGCGAATTTTTGACCCATTTTTTACTACTAAGCCAGTTGGCGATGGAACTGGCTTAGGTTTATCTATTAGCTATCAAATTGTTGTACAACAGCACAAAGGGGAATTGAAATGTATTTCTGAACCGGGTAAAGGTACGGAAATTTGGATAGAAATTCCGATTAGACATTGCTAATTGCTAATTGCTAATTGCTAATTGCTAAGCTGTTGAACATTTAAAACAGATTGTAGGGTGCGTCAGTCCGAAGTTTTTCCCGTTTAAGCGTAAGTGTTCTAGCTGACGCACCCTACAAGCCTAGTTAGTGGTTTTAAATGCACAACAGCTTATTACCTATCTCCCCTATCTTCCCCATCCTCCCCATCTCCCCTATCTTCCCTATCCTCCCCATCTCCCCCATCCTCCCTCTCTTCCCCTTTCCCTAGTCCCTAGCCCCTAGCCCCTAGCCCCTAGTTTATTGCTTTGGCAATTACAGTCCGATGACGGGGGGAATTACAAGTAATTGTCGGTGTGGCAAAACCTGCTTCTACTAAAGCTGCACTTATATCTAAGCTGAAATATTGATCCAAATAAGGCTCAGTGCTTTTGAGCAAAGTCAAGATATAAGGTGGCATTTTGGCATAAATTTCCGATTGAGGATTCATGTCCATCATTGCCAAATATCCATTAGGGCGTAACAATCGCTTTGCTTCACGAAATATTTGCATTGTTGCAGCTTGTGGCAATTCGTGACACACTAAAAAGATGGAAACTAAATCAAAAGATGCTGAGGGTAAACCTGTTGATTCTCCTGCTGCGTGAACCCAATTAATTCTGCGGTTTTGTTGTTGTGATTGATACTGGGCAACTGCCAGGAAATAAGGCGATAAATCTACTCCTGTAATCTTCGCCTGCGGATAAGTATTTTGCATGGCAAAACTACTCATGCCGACACTACAGCCCAAGTCTAAAATGTCAAGGGGTTCGCTAACAATTTGCTCTTTAAGAATGTCGTGATAACTTTGGCGAAGTTTAGCGTCGCCTTCTGCGCCTGCTTCTGGCCAAATTCCCGCATGAACTGCACGCGCTGCAACTCCAACTTCTGTTGCTGCTTCCCAGCTCATATTACCCTGTTCGTAAGCATGGAATGATGTTAGATAATACTTAGGGTAACTTAAGTTTGGATTTTGTACGCTTTGCATTTCTGCATCCCAGTTACGGGCTAAAAGTGCTTGCGCTTCCTCTCGCCAATGTACCCCTATTTTTTCTGCTCGTTTAATCATCATTTCGCGGGCCTGGTGTTTTGCCAAGTTAGCTAAAGGTTTGATGGAAAGTACACCATTTACTAAGCGCGAAGCAAGTCCCAGATTTGTATTAGTAGCAACAGTCATTTTTTGTATTTTTTCTCTAGTACGGCATGAATGCAGTGCCATAGCTGACTGCACTCAGTCGTTGATCATACTACTTTTATTACCATTTAGCAATTGGGTAATGTTTTTAGTAATTATATCTGTAGATAATCCTACTATATCTTGGCATTTAATCTAACTGTTGCTTGGACAGGATAATCCGCTATTTCTTGATAGAATCATCGTTAATAATTACCTAGCTTTTGGTCTTCAACCCCAACAGCATCTCTACTTGAGCAGTTGAGGGATCGGGGTAAGTTGTGCTGATACCAATTCCATGAATTGAATTCAATAATGTCGCGGTTTCTGGTGGTAATAAAGTCGGCTGTACAGACAAAACATAACGGTTTGCCCAAGCCATAGTTTTTTCCATATCCCAGTAAAGATAACCCTGGCTTGGTTGGGCTAAAGACTTTGCGATCGCAAAGGAACTAGGACTGCTAGTAGGTGACTGCGGTTGTGCAATAATTACATCAATCAGAGGCCCGCCAAAAGCTATAAAAACTGAATTCTGGTTCAGCCAACCGTGACCAAATACCGTCCCCTGCTGCGGAATTTTCCATTCCGTTACCTCTGTATCCTTAATTTTTCTGGGGGCTACACTTACTGATGGGTTACTGCGAGCGATCGCGTCGAGTTTCTTCAGCGTCGCTTCAGCTTGAGCGCGATTGCTGGTTTCAAAAATCATTACTCCTCCCATACCCAACTGCGATAAAATCCCTTCCTTAGACGCGATCGCGCCCACTGCAAATTCCCCATCCATCCAACCAAAAACCTCTCGATCTGCATTCAAATCTAACCTTTGAAAACCCTGCCTTAATTGTATAATTCCCTTGGCAACTTCAGGATTTTCTTTTGCCTCACTTGTTACCTGCGACCAAATTTTACTGAGTCCTTTTCCCCCAATCAAGGCTACTGTTTCTGCTGGAAATCTTGCCGCTAATTTACGCGCTGTCTGTGGTAGTGGCTCTTTGGCTGCTAATAACGGGTCTAACTGCGAAACTACTTTCAACCTCACACCCCGATCGTCTACTCCAAGGCCCATAACTACCGATTTAATTTGTTTGAATTGCGATAAAGCAGTTGAGGGCACTTTAGAATTTTCTGGCAAGTTTTCCCGTAATTGCTGCATCAAAGCTGGATAGTCAGCAATGAAAATAGTAGCAATTGGATTTGCCACTCCTGCACTTTTGGAAAAAATAGCAGAGGTATCCTGTTTGTTGGCAATATTGGCTTTCCCTTGGAATGTATCAACGGCTGCTTCCACCGTCTTTCTGTAAGGAGCGATCGCTAATTGATTGCCAAGTAAAGCTACGCTGTAACGCTTCCCGCTTGTTTCTGTTACATCAGAAATTTTAACTCCCTTATATTCGCTTTCCTGGGCTTTTGCCCCTTGTTGTGCTTTCAATTTGTTGGCAAAATTCCAAGCGCTGATTTTATTTTTAATAGTGACAGCAACCAATAGTTTTGGGGGTTCTGTTTTAGCAGTTTGTGAGGGTGGAAGTAGGGCAATAGCGACCCCGCCTACCCAAGGTTTGATGTCTTTGTCAAAATCGATATCGCTGCCAGCTAAGCTCTGCTTTTGGAAGTCGCTTAAACTCCGATCGATTAGCTTTTGAGTTTCAGGAGTGCCAAATCGCTGCAACTGAATCAGAGCTCCGGGATTGGGAGAGATAAAAGTGGCCATTATTGCTTCTGGCGGTACGACTTGGGCAAGTTCTTGGGGGCTAAATACTTTGCTGGCGAAGCCTTTGAAGTAAAAATAGGTTGCTGCACTACCTGCTGCAACTATGGCAGCAATTATTAGAAGTCGTGATTTCTTTACAGGCATTATTTATGCTCCTAACATAGCTATTTAAGTTTAACGAAGGGAAAGCAGAGGGGGTTGAGGAAGAGGAAAAGCATGAGTAAGAAAATTTTATCCTTCATCCTTTCCTAACCTCCCGTTTCTCTTTTCCTGTTTGCGGAAAGCCGAAGGCGCAATCAAGAGAATTTTTAATTTTCCTTTTCGATCGAATTGCTCAAGGGTTGTGTGGATGTCCCTATTACCCCGAATGAAGCTAATCTGTATAATCTAGAACAGGTTTGGAGTAAAGTTCAATCGACCACAACCTTTGGAGTAAGTTCGATTAATGAAAGTAGCGATCGCAGGAGCAACGGGATTTGTAGGCAGCCGGCTGGTGGAACGGCTGCATGAGTCAGGGCATCAAGTGCTGGTTTTGAGTCGCGATGTAGCAAGAGCTCGGCGAGTTTTTCCAGCTTTAGCCTATCCCAATTTGGAAATTATCGCCTATACTCCCACAGCATCGGGTTCTTGGCAGCAGGCTCTAGGGGGTTGTGAGGGTGTGGTGAATCTGGCGGGGGCTCCCATCGCTGAGGAACGTTGGACGGCTGCACGCAAACAAGAAATTATGGACAGCCGCAAGCTGACTACTGAAAAATTGGTGGAGGCGATCGCTAATGCTAATCCTAAGCCTTCTGTGTTGGTGAGTGGGTCTGCGATCGGTTATTACGGTACGAGTGAAACGGCGGCTTTTGAGGAAAATAGCCCCCCTGGGGACGATTTTCTGGCTGAAGTTTGTCAGGCTTGGGAGGCGGCGGCGGCCCCTGTGAAGAGTGCGGGGACAAGGCTGGTGATTTTACGGCTGGGAATTGTTTTGGGGATGGGAGGTGCGATCGCGAAAATGCTAGCTCCTTTTAAACTCTTTGCTGGCGGCCCCATCGGTACTGGGAAGCAGTGGTTTTCTTGGATTCACCGGGAGGATGTGGTTAATCTAATTTTGTTCTCGCTTACGCATCCCCAAGTTGAGGGAGTTTTCAACGCCACAGCACCTAACGCGGTTCGCATGACCCAATTTTGTCACACTCTAGGAGATGTTTTAAATCGCCCTTCTTGGCTACCCGTGCCAGGTTTTGCCTTGGAGGTTTTGCTGGGAGACGGTGCAAAAGTGGTTTTGGAAGGTCAGCAAGTTTTACCGAAACACACTTTATCTTCTGGTTTTGAATATCAATATCCTGCTTTAAGGGAAGCATTAGAAGAAATTTTGGCTTCTGCTTAAAAGAAGGGACTA
>NZ_CACA01000146.1:0-17094 GCF_000180455.1 Kamptonema sp. PCC 6506 | reverse complement strand
AACTCCTGAATTACCAATTACCAATTACCAATTACCAATTACCAATTACCAATTAGCTCTGAAGATAAGTATACCTACTGAGGCTACGCTCATAGTTTTGCAGCAAAAGTTGGGCTTCAGCAAGAGTGATTTTATTTTGCTGCAAAGCTTGTTCTGTCTGGCGGCGGATGCTTTCAACTAGACTCTCCGAATCGTATTGTACATAGCCAAGCACTTCTTTCATTGTGTCGCCTTTAACAACGTGCTCGATTTTGAAACCAGACGGAGTTAGTTGGATATGGACAGTGTTAGCATCGCCAAATAGGTTGTGCAAATTGCCCATGATTTCCTGATAGGCTCCGCCCAGAAATAGAGCCAAATAATAAGGTTCTCCTGTCTTAATTTTGTGCAGTTCTAAAACTGGCTTGACATCTCGTAAATCGATAAACTGGTCAATTTTGCCGTCGCTATCGCAGGTTAAATCTGCGAGAATTCCCCGTTGAGTTGGTTCTTCGTCAAGGCGATGGACGGGCATAATTGGGAATAGCTGATTAATCGCCCAACTGTCTGGTGCTGACTGGAACACTGACAGGTTAATGTAGTAAATAGAAGCCATGATTTTTTCCAAGTCTTCTAAGTCATCAGGTACATAGTCTTTCTGACGTGCAATCGCTTGGATTTTCTCACAGCAAGCCCAGTAAAGCCGCTCTGTTTTTGCTCGCTCAGCAATTCCCAAATACCCCAAGTTAAATAAGCTAATTGCTTCTTCCTTAAACTGGATGGCATCGTGATAAACTTCTTGGTAGTTTTCCTCGTTAATTGACTGATAAATTTCGTAAAGATTACGAGGAATTAGATGCTCGTCTTCACCTACAGGTTCAACTATTTCTCTAGGGACATCGCTGGTTCCTAGTACGTCAAAAATTAACACTGATTGGTGAGAGGCAATGGCTCTGCCACTTTCGCTAATTAAAATTGGAACGGGCAATTTACGCTCGTCGCAAGCATCTTTAACCCCTGCTACTACGTCATTAGCGTAGTTCTGCATATTGTAATTTTTAGAGGCGTGAAAGTTCGTTTTAGAGCCATCATAGTCAACTCCCAGCCCGCCGCCGACATCAAGATACTTCATATTGGCTCCTAATTTAGCCAACTCGACGTAAATGTGGCTAGCTTCGCGGATGGCTTCTTTGATGATGCTAATTGATGAAATTTGAGAGCCAATATGAAAGTGCAATAGTTGTAAACAATCCAGCATTTCTGCCGATCGCAATTCGTCAACTGCACGCATGATTTCGGGGATAGTTAAACCAAATTTAGCGCGATCGCCTGTAGAATTTCCCCAATGACCAATGCCTTTAGTGCTGAGTTTGGCTCTAACACCTAATACTGGCTTAATTCCCAAAGCTTTACCAGCTTCGATGGCGAGTTGGACTTCCTCAATTTGCTCGAGGACAATTACCGAAGTTTGACCTAAACGCTGTGCTAGTATGGCTGTTTCTACATATTCTCGGTCTTTATAGCCGTTGCAAATTAACATTGCACCGGGCGTTTTTAGGGTGGCCAAAGCGATCATTAATTCTGGCTTAGAACCTGCTTCTAAGCCGAAATAGTGCGGCTGACCAAACCTGACTAAATCTTCTACTAAGTGGCGGTGTTGGTTGCACTTGACGGGAAATACGCCGCGATATACGTTTTTGTAGTTATAACGGGCGATCGCTTTGGCAAAACAGGAATTTAAGCGCTCGATCCGATCTTCCAGAATATCCGAAAAGCGGATCAACAAAGGCAGACCCAGACTCCGCTGTTTGAGGGATTCTACCAGATCGTACAAGTCTAGGGAACCACCGCGATCGCCCTTGGGAGACACTGTAATGTGACCCGCTGCGTTAATCGAAAAGTAGGGTTCACCCCAGCCTTGAATGCGATACAGTTTCTCGCTATCCTCAATTTTCCAAGACTTTTGTGGCGGTATGGTCGCAATCGCAGTAACCACAGGGATAGCAATATCGGAGTTAGGGGTCGTGGTGGGGGCACTCATCGGATCGGGAACCTCACAGCAATTAGTTGAATAGATAGTTTAACTTATTCGGCTTGCTGCGATCGCCCCATGACACGCAATTATATAACCGGACTTACGCACGATCGCAGTACGGCCACCATCCTGGCGGTAAGAATACCGCGCCTGGAAAGAAACTAGGCGGTTGAAACCGCATCTACACACACAAAACCCGCCTGCGCGGGTTTAAAAAGGTCTGATTTTCCTTTAGTCCGCGTAGGCGGACTTTGTTTGTGTAGCCGCGAATTCTATTCGCCAGGCCTTAAGTAATACTAAAAGAAAGAGCTACTACTAAGAGCAGTTGGATTCACATTATAAACCACTCCCAAATAATCATTACCCGATTTAATTGCCGTTGATACTACAGCATTCGCACCATCTAAAACTACATTAACTGACTCAAAGGTTAGTTCGCTGAAAGTAACACCTATTAACTGAATTTTATCATCAGAGGTGAAGTCAGCGATCGCATCAGCGCGATCGGGATTATTGGGGAGATATTCTAAGACAAAGGTATCATTACCTTCACCACCTGTAAGGACATCAAAACCAGCATCGCCATTCAGGAGATCGTTACCCGCGCCGCCAGATAAGACATCATCTTGCTTACCACCGCGCAGAGTATCATTACCATCGCCACCTAGCAACAGATCGTTTCCATTATTCCCACTTACAAAATCGTTATCAATACCACCATCTAGCGAGTCAGAACCTTTACCGCCAAATAATTGATCGTCACCACCTTTACCTACTAAATTATCTTCTCCTTGATTACCAAAATAGGTATTTGGTAATTCTGAACCTGTTAAGGAGTCGCTACCAGAAAGAGCAAAAATGGTTAAATCTAATACTGATGATGGGATGCTGGTATCTATGCCATCTGTGAGTAAGTAAACATCACCTAATAGAGTATTTTCTGGTAAACCCGATGGATTGTTAATTGATACCGATGGTTTGGGTATAGCAATCTCTATTGTTACATTTGTTGGTGTTGGTGTTGACGTTGGTGTTGTTTCTATCGGTGTTAATGCTACAGTTGTTGGTGTTGGTGTTAAACTTGTTGGCGTTGGCGTTGGTGTTGATGTTACAGTTGTTGGCGTTGGCGTTGGTATTGTTGAGGGATTAGTTGCATTAAAAATTTGTCCATCTAATGCTGTACCCGTGTTTTCTGTAACTAAATCGTCAAGTGGTTTTTGACCCGCACCAAAATCCTTAAAGTCTTGAGTTGTTGCGCCTAAAGCAACTTTTTGGACTAATGCTAATTGTTTTTGCAATTCAGTAGGATCGGTATTAGATGCGATCGCATCCACAACTCGCTGATTAGACGCTGCTATCACCTGCGCCAGTGCGGGTGCGGCCGCTGATACCTCTTGGGAGTTAAAATTAGGATCGATCGCCTTCACCCGCTCTGCTACCTTTGCTATTAACGCCGCAAATTGTTCAGGTTGGGTTAAATCTAAGGATACTCCCGTTTGGACGACATCCGCGATCGCACTCACTATTTCCCCAACAGCATCACCCACAGAAAGACTACTTGCGCCTTCAATCAATCCCGCAATTTGAGTAATCGAGTTTTGCGCTTGAATCATCGCGCTTAATACCGATGTCGCACCTGGGTAGTTAGCTTTAGTCGCAGCAATCGGATCGAATTGATTAATCGGAATATCGCTAGGAATGCCGAAAGCGCTAGTAACTTCGGTATTAGCTTCATTCACAGTTAAACCGCGATCGGCTAATTCAGCTAAGATGCTAGTTAGTAAAGTAATTACTTGTGAATCTGGTGTTGCTTTCAACGGAGTTTCTAACGGTAAACCCGTCCCGATGTCGATACCGCCAAAAGCCGCTAAATTACCTTCACTGGGATCGAGTTTCCCATTATTATTAGTGTCAAAAGTGCTATAATCTATATCAAAACCAAAAGCACCTTGACCGTCAGTTATCCCTTTGGGTTCGTTCGGATCGATGATGCCATTTTTGTTAGCATCCAAGAAAACATTAGCACCAGAAATATAATCATCAATCACAAAACCCGTGCAATTCCAGCCTACAAGCTCTAATAACTCACTAACACTCTTACCATTATTGTCAGTAGCTTTAACTTCTACCCATTGTGGTAAAGATAAATTCTTTCCTGGTACTTGACTGAGAGTGCGAGTAGTGGGGTCAAAATTTAGCGAAGCATTCGGCCCGTCAAAGATTCCGGGAATAGTAGTGACGGAAGCATTTTCTGTTTTACGCTTGTATTGGCCCCCATTTACGCCTTGCGTCCAGATATAATCTTGTCCATAATCAACAGAATTATTATCTAAGGCGGTGACTTCATAGGTAATAGTATCGCCTGGATCTGGATCGATAAATGTGTCAGCAGCAAAGGTAAAAGCGGTATTGCTAGAAAATCCACTAACAGCACTTTGAGTCCATATTGGGTTATAGACGATTGGCGCTTGGTTGTTAAAAGAGGGTGTAGGCGTTGGTGTTATTGATGGTGTTGGTGTTGGCGTTATTGTTGGTGTTGGTGTTGGCGTATTTGTTGGAGTTGGTGTTGGCGTAGATGTAGGAATTGGTGTTGGAGTTGGAGTTACTGATGGCGTAGGAATTGGTGTTGGAGTTGGCGTATTTGTTGGAGTTGGTGTTGATGTTACCGATGGAGTTGGCGTGGGAATTGGTGTCGGAATTGGTGTCGGTGTTGGCGTAGGAGTTGGAGTTGATGTAGGAATTGGAGTGGGAATTGGAGTGGGAATTGGAGTGGGAATTGGAGTGGGAATCGGCGTAGGAATTGGTGTCGGAACCGGCGCTGCAATATTAACGTTAAAACTTCCTAAACTGGTAGCAGCAGCAAGATTGCCTAGACTATCTTTAACCTGACTTCCTTGCAAATTAACAGTGTAAGTTCCATTATCAGCTTCATCCCAACTTCCGCTAGGAGGAGTAAATGAATAAGTAGCTGTCCGAGGCGTACCATTACTATTAACATCAACACTGACAAAACTAGCTGGAATATTACCGCCAGACCAATTTATCAAAACATCAGAACTATCTAAACTTGAAACATCAACAACATCATTATCGCTAAAAGTGACAGTCAAACTTTGACTGGTTCCTCCCGCTGTCGTAATATCCGAAATAGCATTCAAACTGCCAGTTGGCCCAGTCCTGTCAATGTCGTAAACTTGTCCTGTTAAATTACCATTGCCAGTACCAGTACCGCCTAATGCCACAGCCAAACTATTTGTAATGCTGTCATCATCGGTCAAATTTAACCCAATTGTACCGCTACCCGTACCTGTGTTAACTTCCAGTTGGTAAGTCTTAGCATCGACTGGGGTTAAAGTGCCAATGGATGCACCAATTACACCAGTTGGTACTAAAGTAAAGTCAGAAACATCAACGCCTGTAACATCTTGAGAAAACTTAATTTCGTAGGTAGCAGTAGCCGCAATAGTGGGAGATGCAGCTAGGCGGTTAATGGATATAACTGTGGGGATTGTCGGATCGTAGGTAACGCTATTGTCGGTGCTGGTACTAGCAGTATTGTTATTACTTGCTGAATCGGTAACGCCGTTAGCTTTAATACTAGCAATGACATTCCCGTTACCTGTCATGCCATTGACTGCGACGTTGTAAACAGAGCCACTACCTGTAATAGTTGGTGTTAATGTTCCCGTTGCGGTACTGGTAGTTAAGTCAATATCGGTGGCATCAAAACCTGTGACTGGTTCGCTAAATGTGACGGTAAAATTGATAGGTGAAGTTGATGCCGGATCGGTTTGTCCTGATGCTTGGTTAATGGTGACGGTGGGTGCGGTGGTGTCAATTACTAATGCTTTATTCGCACCTAAAGAATTTGCTGCGCCGGGAGTGGGTAAGGTTAGAGTAGCATCATTATTGGTCGCATTCTTAATAGTACCGCCGCTTAAAGATAAGGCAGTTGTGGAAGGATAGTCTAAGTCAGCGCTGTTATCACCTGCTGTAACTGCGTACTGGAATGTTAAGGTGTTGCTACCGCTGCCTGAGAGGTAATTAGCAACAGGAGTTACACCTGATAAGCTAAGTTTCGGTGTACCTGTGACGTTAACTATTTCAGAGAATTGAACGCTGATGTCAATGTTTGTGCCGATGCCGTAAGTGCCGTCTGCGGTGGTAGCGCTGACGTTGGTAATGGTGGGAGCGGGTAAGGGGTCAATAGTGATGTCGGCGGTTTCAGTAACGCTACTAAAAACGCTGGATGTGGTGTTATTAGTTCGATCTGTGGTGTAGTCGGCGGTACTGCCATTTGTGCCAGTAATTTGATCCCAGGCGGCAAAGGTTATGGCATTTGTGAGAGTGCCGTTATAAGTTGGATTGGGAACAAATCGGATTTTGGTGTTGGCATCACTCGCTAATAGTAAGGCGTTGGTGGCTGAAACTGCTGGGGCGTTATTCCAGGTTGTGCCATCGGTGGTGTATTGCCAATTGCCGTTAGCCGTATCTAATGCGGTGATGGCAATGCCTTGGGAGGCGCTAGCGTTGGGATCGGATATCTGTGCGCCGCCGAGGTTGGCGATGATGGTGGAGATTAATGTACCTGTACTGTTGCTGTCGTTTTGAGTTTGGGCGTTGAGAGTGGGTGCGCCGCTGCTATCCAGTACGGGGGAGTCGTTGACGAGGACGTTAACAGAGATCGGGCTGCTGATGCCGCTGCTGTCTTTGGCGGTGTAGGTGAAGGTGTCGATGCCGTTGAAGTTGGCGTTGGGGGTGTAGAGAATGTCTCTTTTGGGGTCGATCGCGATCGCATTGACCTGATTATTCACATTCGGATTGAAGGTGGCATCGGCCACACCAGTTGTGGGGTCTAACTTAGCGACTCTGTTGCGGGTTTGTCCGCCGATGGTGTTGAAAACGCCCCCCACTATGAGGTTGCCACTGCTGTCAAAGGCGATCTGATTGATAGCACCATTCGCATTCGGGTTAAAGGTAGCATCGGCAGTACCAGTTGTGGGGTCTAATTTGGCGATACTGTTGCGGGCTTGTCCACCGATATTGTTGAAAAAGCCGCCTACATAGGGGTTGCCACTGCTGTCAACGGCGATCTCATAAACACTATTATCTGCATTCGGGTTAAAGGTAGCATCGGCAGCACCAGTTGTAGGGTCTAATTTGGCGATACGGTTGCGGGTTTGTCCGTCGATGTTGGTGAAATGGCCGACTATATAGGGATTGCCACTGGTGTTAAAGGCGATTGCTAAGACAGTATTATTCGCATTGGGGTTGAAGGTAGCATTAGCGGCACCTGTTGTGGGGTCTAACTTGGCGATTTTGTTGCGGGGTTGTGCGCCGACGGTGGTGAATTCGCCGCCCACTATGGGGTTGCCACTGCTGTCTAGGGCGAACTTTTCGATCCTACCATCCGCGTTCGGGTTGAAGGTGGCATCGGCAGCACCAGTTGTGGGGTTTAATTTAGCGACCCTGTTGCGGCTTTGTCCGTCGATAATGCTGAAAATGCCCCCCACTATGAGGTTGCCACTGCTGTCTATGGCGATCGCTTCGACATTAGCATTCGCGTTCGGGTTGAAGGTAGCATCGGCAGCACCAGTTGTGGGGTTTAATTTGACGATTTTGTTGCGGGTTTGTCCGCCGATAGTGAAGAAAGCGCCACCCACATAGGGGTTGCCACTGCTGTCTATGGCGATCGCTTGGACATCGGAACTTGCATTCGGGTTGAAGGTGCTATCTAACGTCCCATCGCTATTCAATCGAGCTATTCTGTTGCGGGTTTGTCCACCGATGCTGGTGAAATAGCCGCCCACATAAATCCAGTCATTAATAATTGCTGTGCCATTAGTAGGGCCGCTAACAATACTTTCGACATTCAGCCTTCCGGTTCCAGTGTCATTGGCTAAAACATCGATCTGCATGGAAGTTGGAGTACCGCTGACAAGGACACCTTTGTTATCAGCCGTGCCTGTTGGCGCTAAGGTGTAACTGTAACTAGGAACCTTCAGAGATTGGGTTTCTACGTTCCCGATTTTTACTTCTAATTCCCAGTCTCCCCCTAATGCTTTATTCCCCGTTTTGTTATTCGATGCGGCAATATCTGCCCCTGTTAATTGATGCAGGTTTTGGATAAATTGTAATCCGGTTTCTGTTGCCGCTACATCGCAGCCATATAATAGAATCTCGCCATTTTCAGTTAGGGCATTTCCCCACTGTTTTAGCTGAGTGCTGAATTTTTCTATATTATTCCCATTGAGCCCCTCTGCACCGATTTGTAAACTGCCTGGGCTGCCGTGTGAAAGGATATGCAGCGCTTCAATATCTTTTTTATTAGCTAAGGCTGCTGTAATTTGCTCGATACCGCTTAAATTTTCATTTAAGATCGTAATTTCAGCGCCATTAATCTCTGAAATCAAGCTTTGATAATCTTGTACAGAAGAGTCAACAAAGATAACTTGCTTATTCACGATGAATCACCTTGTTAGTTTTTGTTAGGTCTTGTTAACACTAATCAGGTTGCAAAGGGATATAGGCAGTAAAAATGGTTATAATCAATTTCCGTTTTTGTGCGCGGGAAATCAACAATAAAATTTGATTTTATTAGTTTATCGCTACCCAATTATCGAATTATATTAGATTTTCTACAGATGAAAACCGTAAATATACAGATAAAAGCAGTACATTTACTTGAATTTTTCTATGTAAAATTACGGAGAGAGCGAAGAAAACCTGTAATAATAATTCACATATATTTAGCAACGTTTATAGTATAATTGTTTACCTTTTTTGTATGAGTCCGAGCGAAGTATTTTCGTCAAAAAACCCGGTTTCTTTGGTTGGGTACTAAAGTCCTGGGAACTTCGGCTATAAAATGAAATAGAGACGCGATCGCTCGCATCTCTATTTTTAAAAGAATGAGCAATGCTCACCCTAAAAATTAGCTATTCTGTGTCACAGGAGAAGTAGGATTTACAACAGTCTTAGGCCGCTTCTTGATCAACTGTGGTTTGTGAGAATCAGTTGATAGTGGTTCATCCTCTACAGCGTAATCTGACCCCATCCAAGCGGGACGACTTTGATCGAAAGTCATTTGTAAAGCCGCAGCCGCGATCGCATGAGGATCGTACTCCTCACACAACTGAGATACTAAAGGTAAGAAAGAAGCCATGCGCTCGCCAGCCAGCGCTTCGCGCACCTTAGCTTGCATCTTCTCTAATTGCTTACCTTCAATCTGCGATCGCGTCGGAATCGTGCGAACCGTCAGAGTTTGGCGCACGTGACGCTCGATCAACCGCAATTTCCGGCGATCCACCGCCTGAATCAACGTAATCGCCGTCCCCTCGCGGCCAGCACGACCCGTGCGACCAATCCGGTGAACATAGCTTTCCACGCTATCGGGTAAATCGTAGTTAATTACGTGAGTCAAATCATTTACGTCCAAACCCCGCGCCGCAATATCCGTCGCCACCACCCAGCGCACCTGGCTTTGGTGGAAACGAGATAAAAGCCGCTCCCGTTGTGCTTGGTTTAAATTGCCGTGATATTCATCAACGCTGTGACCGGCTGCTTGCAACTGACTGGTCAACTCCGCCGCCGCCGCTCTTGTTCGTACAAAGATTAGCGCAGATTCGGGATCTTCCATTTCCAAAATCGGCTGCAAAGCTCGTGACTTCGACCAGCCACGCGGAACCATGTATACGCACTGGCGGATACGCTTCGGTGTAGCTTTTGGTTGTTCCACCGTGACATTAATGGGCGATCGCAAATGCTTAGACACCAATTTGCGGATCGAAGCCTCCATCGTCGCCGAGAAAAATGCTGTCTGGTGATCCGCAGGTGCAGCCTCAAGGATCTTTTCCACGTCTTGGATAAAGCCCATGCTCAGCATTTCGTCAGCTTCATCCAAAACCATCCATTTCAATTGGTCTAGCTTCAGACTGCCCCGGTTGAGCATATCAATAATCCGACCAGGTGTTCCCACTACAATATGAACACCTCGGCGCAAGCGCTGCATCTGACGGTCAATTGATTGACCCCCGTACACAGTCAAAACTTGCAAAGAACGGCCTAATTTCACAGGGCCTTCGCTGAGACCGCTCAACTCGCGGATTGCCTCAGTCACTTGCAGCGCTAATTCACGAGTTGGAGTCAAAATCAGGGCTTGAACCGCAGTTACGCCAAGATCGATCCGTTCCAATATGGGCAACGAAAATGCTGCTGTTTTGCCCGTTCCTGTCTGAGCCTGACCCACCACATCGCGCCCAGCTAATAAATGAGGAATTGCTTGGGTCTGAATGGGTGTGGGTTCACTAAAGCCTAATGTCTCCAGATGGCGAATGCGCTCTTCTGAGATACCTAAGCTTTCAAACGTTAAATTCATTAATTCTCCTAGTAACGAGTTTTAGCCTTCTGAGTTGCCCAACTCGGATGCGGATTTCTGCGATAGTTGCAGGAACTCATAAGAGTTCGATATGGCGTTGCGTCTCCACGCCCGCCCGTATAATACCTTATCGAGTGCAGGGCAGCTTCGTCGAGGGGAGTAATTCACCGACTCGACAGCCGTAGCTGAATTTCTGGAATCATCACCCTCTTTTTACTGGCTGATCTAAGGATAGCGCTTTACATTCAGAAACAAAAGCTCAAAAGTATTAAATTTTTTGGATAACCCTGTGGGGGGTGGGGGGCAGGGGGCGGGGGAGCTGGGGGGATGGGTAATTAGCAATTAGGAATTAGCAAGCTGTTGAAAGCGATCGCACTTCTAGCCAGTGAGCGATCGCTTCTACTTTATTCAATTGTTAGAAAGTAGCCCTTTTGATGGTATTAAGGCTAATTTAAGACTGTTGAAGACTTAATCTACATACACAACTGGGCTTACCCAAGTCGCCTTTGAAATCTTATCCCCTGGCAATCGTGCAGGTAAAATGGCAGACAAATTGTTGTTTTATCAACGTTATGGAGTGCAAGAATATTACATTAAAGAATTGACCGGATTTATTCGTAATGAAAATTGGTTTGAATCAATTTCCGATATGAATGGCTGGGTAAGTCCCCTGTTAGAAATCCGCTTTCAACTAACACAAAATAACTTAGAAATTTATCGCCCAGATGGCCGCAAATTTCTCACTCCTGTAGAATTAGATCGACTCAGAGAACAGGAACGTCAAAGGGCAGAACAGGAACATCAGCGGGCTGAGGAAGCGATCGCACAACTCGATCGAGAACAGCAACGCTATCAAACATTACTAGAAAAGTTACGAGAACAGGGAATCAACCCAGAACAATTGTAACTACACCAAATGATATAACTTCTGCCCCTCCCCCCTTGTCAACGATCCCTCACCATCCGACACTGGACAATGAGAGCTCACCGGCAGTCAGGAGGAAATTTTGTGAAAAAAGTCTTAGCCATTATCCTTGGCGGCGGCGTAGGTACCCGCCTTTACCCGCTTACCAAACTGCGGGCCAAACCCGCCGTCCCCCTCGCAGGCAAATACCGCCTGATCGACATCCCCGTAAGCAACTGCATCAACTCAGAAATACTCAAAATATACGTCCTCACCCAATTCAACTCCGCATCCCTCAACCGTCACATTTCCCGCGCTTACAACTTCTCCGGGTTCAGTGACGGCTTTGTGGAAGTGCTCGCGGCCCAGCAAACCAAAGAAAACCCCAACTGGTTTCAGGGCACAGCCGATGCAGTCCGCCAGTATCTCTGGCTGTTTGAAGAGTGGGATATTGACCATTACCTGATACTCTCAGGCGATCACCTCTATCGGATGGACTATCGAGAATTCGTCCAACGCCACCTCGATACCAAAGCAGATATCACCCTCTCTGTCTTACCGATGGACGACAAACGTGCATCCGACTTTGGGTTAATGAAAACCGATGAAGACGGTCGTATTGTCTCTTTCAGCGAAAAACCCAAAGGCGAAGCCCTCAAAGAAATGCAAGTCGATACCACTAAACTGGGATTGACAGCGGAACAAGCCAAAGAAAGCCCTTATATTGCCTCAATGGGGATTTACGTCTTCAACAAAGACGTTTTGATGAAATTGCTCAAAGAATCCCCAGAACAGACTGATTTTGGCAAAGAAATTATTCCCAACTCCGCCAAAGACTACAACGTTCAAGCCTACTTATTTGATGGCTACTGGGAAGATATCGGAACCATTGAGGCTTTCTATGATTCTAACTTAGCTCTCACAAAACAGCCTCATCCACCTTTCAGCTTTTACGACGAACAAGCGCCAATTTATACTCGTCAGCGTTACTTACCTCCATCTAAACTGTTAGACTGCCAAGTAACCGAGTCAATTATTGCTGAAGGTTGCATCCTCAAAGAATGCCGGATCGACCATTCAGTATTAGGAGTGCGATCGCGCATCGAAGCAGGATGTAACATCGAAGATTCCCTGATTATGGGTTCCGACTTCTACGAACCCTTCGCCGAAAGGCAGTCCGGTTCTGACAAAGGCGGTGTCCCCGTCGGTATCGGTGCACAAACTAGGATTCGTCGCGCGATCGTTGACAAAAATGCCCGCATCGGTCGCCACGTCCAAATTATCAATAAAGATAGAGTGGAAGAAGCCGAACGCGAAGACCAAGGATTCTATATTCGCAGCGGCATTGTTGTAGTCCTCAAAAATGCCATCATTTCAGATGGGACGATCATTTAAGCAGTGGTTGGTTGTTAATCGTTAGTGGTGACTTGTTAGTAGTTACTTGTTAGCAGCTAACCGTCTGCTAACCCATAGTTACCAATACACTTAAACGCTAACGATTAACCACCAATGCTAGAGTAAGTAGAAGGAAAAAGGAAGAAGGAAGAAGGAAGAAGGAAGAAAAATAAAATAAAATAAAAACAATAGTTTCAGGAATTAAGAAGATCCTAACTGTATTGGCGGTTACTCTAAATTCTGTGACGGCGGCGAAGCGATCGCTCACCTTCCGGAAGTTTGAGTTTTGAGAAATTGCTTTATTTCTGGTAATGCACCTTCCCCATCTCCCCCATCTCCCTCATCTCCCTCATCCTCCCCATCTCCCCCATCTCCTTCTGCCTTCTGAGTACGGCGATCGCGATCGCCCCTTGGAGAAACAACCGAACTTAGCTGAACTCAAACTTTTGATAATCTTGTATTTGATCTAAATCTCACCTGTGACTTCCTGTAGCGCCATAATCAATTATAGGCAAAGTTATCAATTTCCGATTATTTTTGCTAAGAACCTTAAGCTAACAACTACTTAAAAGGAGGGCGGTTAATGGCTACAACTGACTTCAAAGACTTTTACGCAATTCTGGGACTGAACAAAACCGCTAGTGCTGATGAAATTAAAAAATCCTACCGCAAACTCGCCCGGAAGTACCATCCCGACATGAATCCGGGCAACAAAGACGCAGAGGCCAGGTTTAAAGAAGTTAATGAAGCCTACGAAGTTTTATCAGACCCCGAAAAACGCAAAAAATATGACCAATTTGGTCAATACTGGAAGCAAGCCGGAACCCCTGGTGGATGGCCAGGTAGTCCGAATAATGTAGACTTCGGCGGCGTAGACTTCAGCCAATACGCCAGTTTTGACGAATTCATTAATACTTTGCTGGGTCGCGTTGGTGGGCCCGCTGCTGGTAGCCGTCGCAATGGCAACTGGAACTACACATACCGTCCCAATCAAGGCGGGCAGACAGGTTTTGGCGGATATGAAGATTTTACAGGGTTTGACAACCGCACGGCTGCAACTTCCCTCGACACCGAAGCAACTATTTCCCTCAGTCTCGGCGAAGCATTTCGGGGTGTTTCCAAGCGCGTTGGTACTGGCGATGTCTCCATTCCTGCGGGAGTGAAAGCTGGTAGCCGCATTCGGATTAGAGGGAAAGGTCAAGTAGACCCCCAAACCCAGCAAAGGGGAGATTTATACCTGAAAGTAGAAATTTTGCCTCATCCCTTCTTCCAGTTTGAAGGGGAGAATTTGGTTTGTGAAGTACCCGTAACGCCTGATGAAGCGGTGTTGGGAGCCTCCATTGAGGTACCTACGCCTGATGGAATGGTGGCGGTGAATGTTCCAGCAGGCATTCGTTCCGGTCAATCTTTGAGGTTGCGCGGTAAAGGGTGGCCCAAACCCAAGGGAGGCGATCGCACTGACCAATTAGTGAAAATTGCGATCGTCGCACCGAAAGATATTAGCGCTGTGGAGCGAGAATGCTATGAGAAAATTAAGGCAAATCGTAGTTTTAATCCCCGTAGCAATTTAAAGCAAATGCAAATGTGAAGTTTGGAGTTTTGAGCTGGAAGTTTTAAGTTAAATAATTTTTAATTCAAAACGCCAAACCCAAGCAACTGTCTTTCTCCATCACTGGCAAGGATATTATACCAATTCCGGTGGATTAACCATAATTATTATGGTTAATCCACCGGAATTAATATTAACCCTGCGCGATCGTCGCCTCGGTGCTAGCAAGTCAAACTACGAAACCTTTCCCAGGTTAACTCTCACAAATTGTTAGCTCAGTAGGCTGACAGCGCTTAATTTCAATGCTAACTCTTTGGGCTCCCTCACTTTCCAAATCTTCAATATAGCCATTAGTATTACTTGAGGCTTCTTTGTCGCTGTCAAATGGCCCAAAATAGTAGGTACAGCGTGGCGATTCAGTGACAACCTCGACCCACCATTCCCCTTCCTCTTTAGGACGGCTGGGTTGAGTTATCAAACACAGTCCGATGCAGTAGATCAAGAAAAAATAAAATCCAAGCATCTTAGTTATGTAAAAAGTAAATACTTTAATCAAATTATCAACTTAGCTTATCGGATCGTCTCTGTCCCAGTGCTGATATTGGGATTAGCTACGGTCAGAATTAGGTATACAGCATTACCCATGCTGGTTAACCGACCAAATGAAGTGAGGAAATCCGCTAAGTTATTCCTGCATTATTGATGGCAGACTAATGAATAAGACAGGTTGAAATCAAAGGATGAATATTTCCAATGGCGATTAAAGACCAGCCTCAACCCCCTCGTTCTCGTCAGATTGGCAATATTTTGTTATTGCTATCAGGTTTGTTTCTACTGGGTAACATATTTTTGCCGAGTTTACTTGGCCCCCAAATTCCGCAAGTACCTTATAGCTTGTTCGTCCATCAGGTGCAAGAACAAGAGGTACAACGGGCTTCTGTGGGTCAAAATGAAATTCGCTATCAGCTTAAAGGTGAAGCGGATCAACCAGGTCAGGTACTCGCCACTACACCCATTTTTGATTTAGAATTACCAAAACTTTTGGAAGAAAAAGGCGTTGAATTTGCAGCAACTCCTCCACCTAAAAATGGCTGGTTTACCAGTTTATTAGGTTGGGTGGTTCCGCCATTAATTTTTGTTGCTATCTGGCAATTTTTTATCAGTCGTGGTGGCGGCGGGCCCCAAGGCGCTCTTTCCATTGGTAAAAGTAAGGCTAAGGTTTATGTAGAAGGCGAATCTGCTAAAATAACTTTTGCTGATGTTGCAGGTGTGGAAGAGGCTAAAACTGAATTAGTTGAGATTGTCGATTTTCTCAAAACTCCAGACAGATTTACAGCAATTGGAGCTCGCATTCCCAAAGGCGTGCTATTAGTTGGGCCTCCTGGTACTGGTAAAACCCTATTAGCGAAAGCTGTAGCAGGAGAAGCTGGCGTTCCATTTTTCAGCATCTCTGGTTCCGAGTTTGTGGAACTATTTGTTGGTGTAGGTTCGGCAAGAGTCCGCGACTTATTTGAACAAGCCAAAAAACAGGCTCCTTGCATTATTTTCATTGACGAATTGGATGCGATCGGTAAGTCTCGTAGTAGCGGCGCTTTCTACGGTGGTAATGACGAACGCGAACAAACTCTCAATCAATTATTAACAGAAATGGACGGTTTTGCGGCAGGTAATACTACCGTAATTGTGCTAGCAGCAACTAATCGCCCTGAAAGTTTAGATCCAGCTTTGTTACGTCCGGGACGTTTTGACAGACAGGTTTTAGTCGATCGCCCCGATTTATCTGGTCGCGAAGCTATTCTTAACATTCACTCTCAGAAAGTTAAACTGGGCCCAGATATTAACTTAAAAGCAATCGCCGCTAGAACTCCCGGTTTTGCGGGTGCAGATTTGGCAAATTTAGTTAATGAAGCTGCTTTATTAGCCGCTCGTAACCGTCGTGAAACTGTCGCTCAAGCTGACTTTGCCGAAGCGATCGAACGAGTGGTTGCAGGTCTAGAAAAGAAAAGCCGCGTCATGAATGAAAAAGAGAAAAAGATTGTCGCTTATCACGAAGTTGGTCACGCTTTAGTTGGGTTTTTAACTGCTAGTGGCGGCAAAGTTGAAAAAATTTCCATCATTCCTCGTGGGATGGCAGCTTTAGGTTATACCTTGCAATTGCCAACTGAAGACAGATTTTTGATGGATGAAGTAGAACTTCGCGGTCAAATTGCGACACTTTTGGGCGGACGTTCAGCCGAAGAAATTATTTTTGGTAGTATCACTACGGGTGCTTCCAACGATCTTCAACGCGCTACTGATTTAGCAGAACGGATGGTGACAACTTACGGCATGAGCAAGATTTTAGGGCCTTTAGCTTATGAGAAGGGTCAGCAAGGTCAATTCCTCAATGATGGCATGGGTAGCCCCCGCCGTCAGGTGAGCGAACAAACAGCAGATGCAATTGATAAAGAAGTGAAGGAAATTGTCGAAACTGCTCACACTCAAGCTTTAGATATTTTGAAGAACAATCGCGATTTGCTAGAAACTATTGCGACTAAACTTTTGGAAACTGAGGTAATTGAGGGTGAGGAACTGCACAACTTACTGGGTCAAGTACGGCCTGTAAATGTTCCTGCTGCTGTTTAGTTTGGTCAGAATCTAGGTACTTCTGACGTAACGCCGCCCTTGCTTGCGGTCAAATACCGCCCAGAGAGGGGAGTTACAACGATGCGCGAACCCTAGATTAGCAATTAGTTACAAGAGGCAAAAAAACCCGGTTTCTCGGAAAAATGGAAGAAACCGGGTTTCTGGTTTTATAGCAACCGCCACAACGGTTAGGACACTCGCTCATGGCCCAAACTATTGACTTCTTCCCC
>NZ_CACA01000147.1:0-2304 GCF_000180455.1 Kamptonema sp. PCC 6506 | reverse complement strand
CCGCCAGATTATTTTGAGTCGTTGCCCAATCTTCGGGAAAATCCTCACGGGTGTAAACTGCTAATGCCTTTTTGTAACAAGCGATCGCAGTATCTATATTCTCGGCTCGGTTGCCCGTGATTTTGTTTCTGTAGGCAACTGCCAGATTATTTTGAGTCTGCGCCCATTTTTCGCTTCCTGGTTGGCGATGACTTAAAACGATTTGATAACCTGCTATAGCTATGTCAATATTATTCGCTCTATTCCCCAGGGGAAATTGATAAATATGAATACTCAAATTTTCAATGATGGCGACAATTGACGCAATTGTTTCTGAATCTTCATCAGCAATGAAATTCTCTGCCACTTGCTGTAAAGTCTGGGCAAAACGGGCATTCAGGAGATGTTGCCGTTGTCGGAGAATGGGGTAAATTACTTTAACGTCGCTATTGCTATCTTGTTCTGCTTGCAATAATTCTGCGATAAACTCTAAATACTCTCGCGGATTTTCCACTTCAGAATTATCGCTATCTTCCTCATCATTCATCCCCAAGAATTGCCCTAGTTGACTCGCCAGATTGCGTAAAAAATCCGCTGCATTTTCCTGGCCTTCTGCTGCCAAGTTATCTGCTATTACCTCGCACACTTGCAGAAATTCAGCATCGAGTAATTGCGAGTTATCCTGTAAAATCTGCGGTTCCTCACCGTTGGGGCAACTGAGGAGTTGTTGAATCAGATTGAGGTAAGCTTGGGCGCGAGTTTCATCCATGATGGTGAGGGGGTAGGGAATAGCACCGAGTCCATCTTATCATAATTTATGCCACAATTGAAGGATACCGCTTTTGTAGTATTTTAATCTTTATGTCAAAATTGAGGAAACAACCATTAACCCAACTAACGAACAAGCCCAAATCTGTCTCCGCCTCTGTCAGTGGTTATCCAACGGCTTTAAAGATATTCAACTATTCCGTTTCGATTACCAAACAGGAGATGTCTATATTTTCGCAGGCGATGAATTGCAAATAATTGTACCCCCTAGTGGACTTTGGTATTTTCTATGAAACCGAACTTTGAAGCAATGACTAATGCTGAACTGAAAGCTTATGCACTTGCACATCGCGGCGGCGATGACGATCTTGAAGCTTTGCGCGTGCTAGTTAGTCGCCGTAAACACGACTCAGAAGCGATTATATTTCACCCGCCAAAGAACAAAGAAGAAGAACAAGAACAATTTGAATTATTCAAGCGGATAGTCGATGAGAAAACCCGAAAGAAAACTGCTGATTAGGGGCGAAGCATTCGGTCAGCAAGTATGAAGGCTACAACCGATAAATTATTATCTACCCGAATGCTTTAGCCTACAAAATTTGATGCTTCCACATCTCTACGCAAACAATACCGCCACCGACACGCTAAAACCTGGTAACAAAGGACTGGTTAAATTATCTTCTTTAAACAAAGTCATCGCTAACTTCAAAACCCCATTTTCCCGCCGATAAACCTCAACTTTCTGCTGGATTCTATCAAAAATCCAATATTCCCGCACACCTTGAACTGAATATAATTTTAACTTAGATTGCCGCTCGCGCTTTTCATTTTCCTCACCCGGAGACATCACCTCTACTACCAACTCCGGTGCCCCTCGCAAATGTCCAGATTCATCTAATATTTCTGGTAAACGTTCATTACTTACCCAAACCACATCAGGGATAACATTATCACCATCCGTGAAGATAATACCTGGGGCCTGGACAGCCTCACCTAAACCCGTTTGTCTTGACCAATTTGTTAATTCTACACAAACATTATTACTAGCTCTTTGATGTTTCCAGTGGGGTACTCTTGTCACGACTAATTCTCCTTCGACGATCTCATAACGGTTGCCATTATCAGGTAAAAATTCTAGATCGGCGCTTGTCCAACGGACTTTTTCTGTAGTAGACATAGCTTTAACTCCGCTCAGTTCTGTTTTAATTATAGTAGAAATACAGCAATAATCAGAAGTAAAAATCAGGAAGCTATTACCCCCTTTGATTCAAACTCAGTTGCTCCTGACAGCGTTCGATATAGAGAGTAGCAACAGTATCTCCCGGATTTTGTGCAACAACTTGTTGAAAATATCCCAAAGCTGCTACTAATTTACCTATTCGCCATGCTTGAATTGCTTTCTCAAATAGTGGCTGAGTAAGCAGCTTCCCGTGAGCTGTGACATCTATGTTTGTCCAGACTTCGTAAATATGAATAACCTGTTGTTTCCCGCGAGGCATTGTTTTATCAATCCATCGATAGTGGTAATTGGTAATTGGTAATTGGTAATTGGTAACT
>NZ_CACA01000148.1:0-2259 GCF_000180455.1 Kamptonema sp. PCC 6506 | reverse complement strand
GTGAAAGGCTCCAGGCTATAAAAGCTTGGAGTTGTGACGCTGGTGGAGGCACAGACTGCCAATAATTGTTGAGGTTGTTGGAGTTAGCTACTCTTTGCGTCCTGGCTTGTTTACGATGTTGGTTACGTTTGTCCAACTCGCGCACAATACTGCTGTTTACAATACCACAGCGCACCTGCACTTACCTGCTTTTGCAAGCTAGGTTGCGTTTGGGGCTGGGGGTTTTGTGTTTGGAAGTGTTGGGTAGTGAGTTAAGGTGCGAGTCCTGTTTGCTAACTACCTCCCGCACAGTATTTTGAGGCATGACGTTCACATTATTAGTCTTATTGTAATACTTTGTAACAATTTTTTTCATCAAGAGCGATGGGTAAAAGAGGTAAATTGTCAAGTTTTTAGTTTCGCTGCGCGTGCGATCGATTGACTCTGAACATACAATTAAATCACCCAATTTACTGGCCGATCTGGCACTACTGTTGTGCCTCTGAAGAAAGAAAATGGGCGTTGGTGAATTAGGGTATGATGATTTGAGAGTGCGAGCGCCAAAAAATAACACTTCACAACACGCAGAGCTTATGCAATGTCCTGAATGTCAGTCAACTCATGTTAATAAAAATGGTCATAAAAAAGGTAAACAGAATTATACAGCACTTCCGGATGTTATGAGGTACACTAGAACAATACTACAGACTATAAATGTTTAGTGCCACAATTGTGGTCGGGAGCAGTAGTAGTTATGGATAATTTACATAGCGAGTAAACTAGCTTCTATTAAGCCTATGATTGAAGCTGTGGGTGCTTCTATATTGTGTTTGTCCCCCTACTCTCCTGATTTTAATCCGATTGAATTATGGTGGTCTCAGCTTAAATCTTTGTTGCGACAGTTTTCCCCAACCACCACTAAAATGGTTGACACCATAATTGCTGTGGCTCTTGACTTAATGAATCCGAAACATTTAAAAAATTGGTTTACTAACTGCTGCTACTGTACCTCATAACATCCGGAAGTGCTGTAACTTTAAAAAAACTATGGAAATTATTTTTGATGAATACTTGCCAAAATGGAATTATAGAGCCGTACCTCAAACTCAGTAACTCATCAAGTTATTTATTTTTCAGTCATTAGGGACGAAAAAAGATGCGGATGTGGGCAAATTGTTGTGGGTTATCAAAGGATTGTTTATAGTTGCTAAAATCACCGGCCATCCACTGAGCAAGAGTGATTAAATCATTGCTTTTAACTGAGCTCATAAGCTAAAAATAAGGAAAAAGTTTTCAATTAAAAATTAACAACTAACAACTAACAATTAACCACTAACAATTAACAATTAACTAATTTCCTGAAAGCGAACGAATTTCTGAGGCAAATGATGCGGTGACAACTCCACTACCCCCGCTTGTTTTGATGAGGGAAACTCGAAATCGTAAGTTAGGATTCGCAAACCAGATTTTTTCCTCGGCTGCTGCGCGATCGTATGTAGTTAGTAGGACAAAAGTGCCGTCTTCTGTAATCTGATAATCACCTACTGCGGCAACAGTTTCAGCATATCCTTGATCCCGTAGTAGTTTTCCCCGATTGGGTACAGTCGGATCGGGTATTGGTACGAGGATGCAACTACCTTTGACCTCGGCGTTTTCATCCCAGTCTGATTGACCTTCCCAGCTCATTTTAAAGGGCATTACTGCTTGGGTTGGGTCAATGTTGTAGGACTGACAAAGGTCGATTACTGCCCCGTCATTAAGTGAGAGTTCAACTATATCAATAACTGACTGTACAGCTTCAAAGTGGCTGAATGTTAAGTGA
Organism: Kamptonema sp. PCC 6506; assembly: GCF_000180455.1. Taxonomy (NCBI): domain Bacteria; kingdom Bacillati; phylum Cyanobacteriota; class Cyanophyceae; order Oscillatoriales; family Microcoleaceae; genus Kamptonema; species Kamptonema sp. PCC 6506. Next base: position 458 of record NZ_CACA01000148.1, on the reverse strand, counting down.
TGGGCGCTGCGCTGCGATCGCCATCTTCCAAGTGAATTTTCAACAAACTGTTTGATATTCATGGGCATTATTGTACAGTTTCAATACCCCAACTATTTTTTTTTAAGACTATTATTTATATCTGCTAGACGAAGAAAAATTTAAGTAGACAACCAGAAGTAAATTTATCATGATTCATAATAGTCAATTTTGTAGGCAAGGATTTTAGATTTTGTAGCGAACTTAAATTGCCCTATTTCCATAATTTGGGAACCTTGAGGCAATCTGCTAACGTACAACCTAAAATCATTTGAAGGCAGGGAGTTCAGAGTCAAAGCCAGCTCATTAAAACTAATCAAATCATCGAGATCAGCCTGTCACGGTCTAACACTCACTCTCAACTTCCCTGACCTCATTTCTAGGCAAAAGTCAAAAAAGGCTAGTCTGAAATTCAATTCAGGCTTCCTCCTTCTTCTTTC
>NZ_CACA01000149.1:0-2719 GCF_000180455.1 Kamptonema sp. PCC 6506 | reverse complement strand
TACTTATCTTATGTTTAATTAGGTGGATTTACTTATTCCCTTATTCCCTCCTTCCCTTCTTCCCTAGCCCCTAGCCCTGAGCATCGTAGCCCCTTCTTCCCTAGTCCCTAGCCCCTAGCCCCTAGCCCCTTCTTCCCCTAGCCCCTTCTTCAATCAGTTATAGCTCTAACTGGGCAAATTGTCCCAAGCTTGAGAAACAATGTCCCATAAGCGACGGCGCTGAGATAGATCCAGAAGATTATCCTCCTCTAGCACCTCAGCTTTGAGTTCATCTAAAGACTGTTGCCTAGAACGGGCTATATTAATAACGCCTGCGATCGCAGTTGCCACCACTTCCTCATTCACCCGCTGTTGTCGTAAGGCAACCATTTCTTGAGGGTTTGTAGGGATGGGATAATTTATGGCAATCGCCGCAGCAGGGTACGGCTGATGAGACGGTTTACCCCCGCCGTCCAAGGCATCGGATAATGAGGAGCGAACTTGAGTATCGCGCATAAAAAATGTAAGAATATGAGAGAATTGTAAACTTTTCTAAAAACAACTTAGTATTTGTGGAGTATAGCGCACTTTTCTCCTGTGTCAACCCCTATTTTTATGAATTTATTTCACGTTTGAGACTGTAAAATGCAAGAAATTCTCTACCTAGAAATCCCAACTCCTAAGACTAACGCTGTATGCAGTTGGTTGCAGCAAGAATTTGAGCCGGGAGTTGGCAAGAAAATTATTACTCCTGATGGCTTTCGCTTACTATTAGGAACAACAACAGCAGAAGTTGCCAATCCTGAATCGGTAGAACTTTCCGTTTTCCTGTGGTCAGTGCAGCGAACCACATACTTAAAAGTATTTCGCCTCGACAATAAACCCGCCAACGGTGAAATGCAGTTTCTCGATCGCCTCACAGTGTCTGTGAGAAATCAATTTCCCTATCAATATCCAGAACCACCAGTCATCGATTTATCCCAACAGTCGATTTTTGAGGCGTTGGCCCCCCACTATCCCCTTACTGTCCAATACTTTCAAAAAATGCCTCAAGGGGAATATGACCTCAAGCGCGTTTATTGGTGGGAAAAGCGTTGGCGAGAAGGTGTTCGCAATCCTCAAACGCCGAAGCAGGTGGTGTTTAGGAAGGAAGAAGGAGGAAGGAAGAAGGAAGAAGGAAGAGGGGAGAAGGAAGAGGGAAGAGGGAATGACGGAGAATCTGATTCTTGTTTTTATGACTTGATTTATGTGGGAGGCGCGTTAGGCATCATCCACGCGGCTGTTATGGCTCGGTTGGGCTACAAGGTGCTGCTGTTGGAAAGGTTGCCTTTTGGTAGGATGAATCGAGAGTGGAATATTTCTCGCGATGAACTCCAAAAGTTAATTAATTTAGGTTTGTTTACGGCTGCGGAAGTCGAAAGTTTCATTGCCAGAGAGTACAAAGATGGCTATAGCAAGTTTTTTGATGCCAACAATCCCGCGATCGCAAAAGCTCAAGTCCTACACACGCCAAGGGTGCTAAATGTAGCCCTAGATGCTGAAAAACTGCTTTATTTATCGGGAGTTAAGTTCACTGAAGCTGGTGGTGAAATCTGGGACGAAACTGATTTCATCCGTGCAGATGTGGAACCTCAAAAAGTTATAGTTCAGGCTTATCATCAGCCCAGCCAATCTCAGCGGCAAGCTTGTGGTCGCCTACTGGTGGATGCGATGGGGAGTGCTTCTCCTATTGCTTGGCAACTTAACGGAGAGCACGCTTTTGATAGTGTTTGTCCGACTGTAGGAGCGGTAATTGACGGAGGTTTTGAGCGGGGAGTATGGGATTCTGATTATGGGGATGTACTCAATTCTCATGGGGATATTTCGCGAGGCCGTCAATTAATTTGGGAATTATTCCCCGGTGCGGGCTCGGAAATTACGATCTATTTGTTTCATTACCATCAGGTAAATTCTGAGAATCCCGGCTCTCTATTGGAGCTTTATGAGGACTTTTTTGCGATTTTGCCGGAGTATCGTCGCTGCGATTTGGGCAAGTTGGTATGGAAAAAGCCGACTTTTGGTTACATTCCGGGGCATTTTAGTTCGGGAAGTCGCGATCGCACTGTTGCTTTTGATAGACTAATCGCGATCGGTGATGCAGCTTCTCTTCAGTCTCCACTAGTTTTCACTGGGTTTGGCTCTTTAGTTCGCAATCTCTCCCGTTTAACTGACCTTTTGGATGTTGCTTTAAAGCATGATTTACTTGAGGCCCACCATTTAAACCAAATTCGCGCCTATCAGAGTAATGTCTCTGTGACTTGGCTATTTTCTAAAGGGATGATGGTACCGACTGGCTGTTTCTTACCCCCAGCGCGGATTAATTCGATTTTGAATACATTTTTCGGCGTTTTGGCCAGCACCGATCTCGCAGTTGCAGAAAAGTTTATCAAAGACCGGGTTGATTGGTTAACTTTTAATGGACTTGCTATCAAAGCAGCCCTCAAAAATCCCTCTCTTCTAATTTGGATTTTGGATTTTGTGGACTTGGACGATATTCTACGTTGGCTGCGGAGTTATCTTAATTTTACTCTACTTGCTTTGGCAAGTTGGCTGTTTGGATGGCTCCCTAATTTGGCTCGGAAAACTCAGCCTTGGTTGGAGTCCCGCTATCCTTCTTTTTGGCTATGGTTAAAGGCTTTCAACTATGCTATTACTGACGGGATCGGAAGACCACAAAATTAAATTGGTAATGGGTAATAGG
>NZ_CACA01000150.1:0-6528 GCF_000180455.1 Kamptonema sp. PCC 6506 | reverse complement strand
GCGGTAATTGGTAATCGGTAATTGCTGTTAATAACCAACAATAAACAACTAACAACTAACCGTTAACAGTTAACAGTTAACTGTCAACAATTACCATACATAACAAAGCACTTCACCGCCTAAACCTTGCCGTCTGGCTTCTCTATCGGTCATAATGCCGCTGGAGGTGGAGATGATGGCTATGCCAATTCCGCCTAAAACTCGCGGTAATTCTTTGCGATTAGAGTAAACGCGCAAGCCGGGTTTGCTGACTCGCTTGAGGGCGGTAATGATCGGGCGGCGAGTTTTGCCTTTGTACTTTAAAGAGAGCACTAAATGCCGCTTGATGCCTTCGCCTGCCTCTTCAATTTCAGCGATAAAGCCTTCACTTTTCAGGACTTCAGCAATGCTGCGAGTCATTTTTGTGGAGGGAATCTCAGTAGTTTGGTGTCGCGCCATGCAGGAGTTGCGAATGCGCGTCAGCATATCTGCAATAGTATCGTTAGCTGCCATCTGTTGTTCTTTACTTTACTACTAATACCTGAATGGCATACCCATTTCTTTGAGCAATGCGCGACCTTCTTCGTCGGTGTTGGCTGTGGTGATGATTGAAATGTCCATCCCGCGAATTTGATCGATGCTATCGTATTCTATTTCTGGAAAGATTAGCTGTTCTCTCAATCCCAAGCTATAGTTGCCGCGCCCGTCAAAACTTTTGGCGCTAACGCCACGAAAGTCGCGAATGCGGGGAAGAGTAAGATTGATCAACCGTTCCAGAAAAGCATACATCCGGTCTGAGCGCAGCGTGACCATCACGCCAACGGGTACTCCTTTGCGGATTTTGAAGCCTGCGATCGCTTTTTTTGCTCTTGTCACTACAGGTTTTTGACCTGCGATGATGCCAATTTCAGTGATTGAGGATTCGAGAGCTTTAGCGTTTTGAGATGCTTCGCCCAATCCTCTGTTTATAGTGACTTTCACCACTTTGGGGACTTGATGGATATTAGTGTATTTAAACTGATCCATCAGTTTCGGGACAATTTTTTCTTGGTACGTGGTCTTGAGTTGTATTGCCATAATTGCTTTGTGTCTTTGCTGTTCCTGGGCGTGGTCAGGAAATTGCTAATTGCTAATTGCTAATTGTTAACTGTTAACTGTTAACTGTTAACTGTTAGTCGATGATTTCACCAGTTTTCTTGAGCTTGCGAACTTTGCGACCATCTTCGGTGAAGGTGAAGCAAACGCGGCTAGCTACTTTTTCTTTGGTGGAATAGAGCATTACATTGGAGCTGTGGATGGGGCCTTCAAAGGTAGTGATTTTACCTGATTCGCCTTCCTGCTGGGGTTTAACGTGCTTAGTTTTGACGTTAATTCCTTGGACAACTACTTTGCTAGCTTGAGGATATGTCTTTAAGATTTCACCGACTTTGCCCTTATCTTTGCCAGTAATGACTTGAACGGTGTCGCCTTTTTTGACGTGCATTTTGTGGCGGACTTGGGTGCCACTTTTTTTGCCTTGTTTGCTGTACATTAAAGTACCTCCGGCGCTAAAGAAACGATTTTAGTAAAGTTTTTGTCGCGCAATTCGCGGGCGACAGGGCCGAAAACACGAGTGCCTTTCGGGTTGCCGTCAGCGTTGATAATCACAGCAGCATTGTCATCGAAACGGATGCTCATGCCGCTGTCCCGGCGCTCACCTTTGCGAGTACGGACAACAACGGCCCGGACGACATCGGATTTTTTAACTGCCATGTTAGGAATGGCATCTTTGACAACGGCGATAATGACATCGCCGACTCCAGCGTAGCGGCGGTTGCCTCCACCTAATACGCGGATGCACATTAATTTTCTGGCTCCGCTATTGTCGGCTACGTTGAGGTAAGTTTGAGGTTGAATCATGATTTCGATTCCTGCTAATTGCTAATTGTTAATGGTTAACGGTTAACTGTTAACTGTTAACTGTTAACAATTTGTCACCCGTTTTTGGTGGTGAGAATTTCGGCAACGATCCAGTGTTTGGTTTTGCTCAGGGGGCGCGTTTCGGTAATGCGGACGCGATCGCCTGGTTTGCACTGATTTTCTTCGTCGTGAGCTTTATATTTTTTGGTGTTCACGACGGTTTTGCCGTATTTGGTGTGGGAAGCGCGGTTTTCGACTGCTACCACTACCGTTTTATTCATTTTGTCGCTGACGACTAAGCCAACTCTTTCCTTAACTGCCATAGCAACCTATTCCTACTGTGCAACTGACTCTGGTTATTTATAGGGGCCTTCACACTACTAGCTTTTGCTAAGAAGCGCTTTTCGCAGCAGCAAGGGCCTCGGCGGCGGCGGCTCGCGATCGCTCCCCTTCAACTGTCATTAACTGAGCCAGCCGATGCTTGGCGTGCTTGAACTGGTGAGGCTTTTCTAAGCGGCCAGTTGCTTGCAACATTCGCAGTTCCATCAGTTGGCGTTTAATCGCTAAAATCTGCTCTGTGATTTCAGCATCAGTCAAATCTTTAGATTCTTGAATCTTTGATAAAGACATTCTAAGACTGCTCCTCTTCGCGGGTGATGAACTTAGTCTTAATGGGCAATTTAAAGGATGCCAAACGCATCGCTTCGCGAGCAGTTACTTCGGGAACGCCGCCAATTTCAAACAGCACGCGACCCGGCTTAATTACTGCTACCCAAAACTCCGGCGCACCTTTACCTGAACCCATCCGGGTTTCAGCGGCTCGTTGAGTAACTGGTTTATCTGGAAACACGCGAATCCAAATTTTGCCGCCTCTGCGAATATAGCGAGTCATGGCGCGACGACTGGCCTCTATTTGACGGGAAGTGATCCAAGCGGGTTCGAGGGCTTGGAGAGCAAATTCGCCAAAGCTAACATTGTTACCGCGAGTGGCAACTCCATTCATCCGCCCGCGTTGCTGCTTGCGGAATTTTGTTCTTTTAGGACTTAACATGGCGTGGGTATTGTTGGTTGTTGGTTGTTAGTTGTTAGTTGTTGGTTGTTAGTTGTTGGTTGTTGGTTATATTTTTCCATTAACTACTAACTACTAACCATTAACTATTAACTATTAACCTTCGTTGGAACGATCTTCAAATTTATGGCGGCGACCCTTATTTTTAGTGCGGGGCGGGCCTGCATTAGGAGCAGGAATATCTTCCTGTCCGGGGATGATTTCGCCTTTGAAAACCCAAACTTTAACGCCTAAAATTCCATAGATGGTTTTGGCGGTGCAGTAAGAATAATCAATGTCTGCACGCAATGTGTGCAGGGGGACTCGACCTTCCCGCGTCCACTCTGTACGGGCAATTTCTGCTCCGTTTAAGCGACCGCTAACTTGGATTTTAATGCCTTCAATCCCAGCTTTTTGAGCGCGGGTGATGGCTTGGCGGACAACTCGACGGAAGGAAACGCGGCGCTCTAATTGCTGGGCAATATATTCAGCAATTAAGGTAGCGTCAGCATCTACACGCTGCACTTCTACAACGTTGATCCGAATCTGACGGTTGCTGCCTAATTGTTGCTGCAAACCTACTCGCAATTGTTCGATTCCCGTCCCGCCACGACCGACGACTACGCCGGGTCTAGCTGTTTGTACCTCAAGATCGATTTGGTCAGCTTTCCGGTCAATTTTGACTGAGGAAATACCTGCGTTACTGAGGTTTTTTTGGACGTACTGACGAATTTTCGAGTCTTCTTGTAAAAGCTCTGGATAGTTTTTAGCATCAGCAAACCACCGCGAACGGTGTTCCTGAGTGATGCCAAGTCTAAAACCAACTGGATGAATTTTCTGTCCCATAAGAGTCAAGAAAGAATTAATTAAAGAAGTAAAGAAGACCGCTTCTTAGCTCTTACAGTTAACAATTAACAGTTAAAAGTTAACAGTTAACCTGGTATTCGTTACTCTGCTTGCGTTGCCACTGCGACAGTGATGTGACAAGTGGGTTTGCGAATTTGATAAGCGCGACCTTGAGCTCTGGGTCTAAAGCGTTTCAAGACTGGGCCTTGATCGGCGAAAGCTTGAGAGACAATGAGTTGCGCTCGATCCATGCCTGCGTTATGTTCGGCATTTGCCGCCGCTGAACGCAGGACTTTGAGTATTGGTTCGCAGGCGCGGTAAGGCATGAATTCCAGTAAAACCAGCGCTTCCCTATAAGATTTGCCGCGAATTTGGTCGAGGACTCGCCGCACTTTGTGGGGGGACATTCGGATGTAACGCGCGATCGCTTTTACTTCTGAATTTGTATCAATAGCCATTTAGCTCTTCTCTCTACTTTTCAACAGTTAACAGTTAACAGTTAACAGTTAACAACAATCTATCTTTTTGCCTTTTTATCGCCTTTAGCGTGACCTCTAAAGGTACGAGTCGGGACAAATTCTCCTAATTTATGTCCGACCATTTGCTCGGTTAGATAAACTGGAACGTGCTGGCGGCCGTTATGAACTGCGATCGTGTGACCTACCATCAGAGGTAAAATGGTAGAAGCTCTCGACCAAGTTTTAATAACTTGCCTTTGACCTAGAGAGTTCAGTTTTTCTATTTTGGTGAGCAGGTGATCGGCCACAAATGGGTCTTTTTTTAGCGATCGTGACATGGTAATTGGTAGTTGGTAATTGGTTAACAGTTAACAGTTAACTGTTGACTGTTAACTGTTATTAGGATTAACTTTGCCGTCCGCCTTTTCCACGCTTGGAGGCCTTGCGGCGGCGACGCACGATTAGGGAGTCGCTGCGCTTGTTCTTGCGTCGTGTTTTGGCACCCAAGGCTGGTTTTCCCCAAGGTGTGACGGGGCCGGAGCGACCGATGGGGGCTCTGCCTTCGCCACCACCGTGCGGGTGGTCTACGGGGTTCATGACGCTGCCTCGGACTGTAGGCCGGCGACCTTTCCAGCGAGTACGACCTGCTTTACCGATGCTGATATTTCTGGCTTCAACGTTGCCAACTTGACCGATGGTGGCGTAGCATTTGGCGCGAATTTTGCGCTGTTCGCCAGAAGGCAGTTTGAGGGTAACGTAGTCACCTTCTTTTGCCATTAACTGAGCGGTTGCGCCGGCACAGCGGACAATTTGCCCACCTTTTCCTGGTACTAATTCGACGTTGTGAACGCTGGTACCCAGGGGAATATTAATCAGAGGTAAGGCGTTACCAATTTCGATGGGAGATTCGGGGCCAGAGGTGATGACTGTCCCAATTTTCAAGCCTACGGGATGGAGGATGTACCGCTTTTCGCCATCTTTGTAGAAAACGAGGGCAATTCTCGCGTTACGGTTGGGGTCGTACTCAATGGCTTGGACGGTTCCAGGAACGTTGAGTTTGTCGCGGCGGAAGTCGATAGTCCGGTAAAGACGCTTGTGGCCGCCGCCTCGGTGACGACAGGTGATGACACCGCGATTGTTACGACCTTGTTTGGTGTGCTTGTTTGCCGTCAGCGACTTTTCGGGTTCTGAGCGTGTAATCTCAGCAAAGTCGGAGACGGTGTGTTGTCTGGTGCTTGGGGTATAGGGTCGGTAGGAACGGATGCCCATAATTTGGTAATTGGTAATTGGTAATTGGTAATTGGCTAACTGTTAACCGTTAACTGTTAACTGTTAACCGTCAACTCACAAATTACCGATGTTTACACTTCTGGGAAGAGAATTTTTCTCAAGGGTTCGCCGTCTGCGAGGGTGACGACTGCTCGTTTGTAACGGGGTTTAAATCCCTGGAATTTGCCGACTCTGCGCTTTTTGCGGGGCGGATTTTGGGTGTTCATGCCGATAACTTTGACATTGAACATCTGCTCGACTGCGGCTTTGATAATCGGTTTTGTGGCTTTGGGGGCTACGTCAAAGGTGAACTGGTTGAGTTCCATCATCCGAGTAGCTTTCTCAGTGAGAATGGGTTTATGTAAAACGTCCGCTAAATCGCGGGGATTAAATTCACTCACCGTAAACCTCCTGCATTTTGGCAATGGCTGTGGCTGTGGTAACAATTTTGTCGGCGGCAAGAATGTCGTAGATGTTCAGGGAGCCTGCCAAAATAATTTTGAGGGTGGGGACGTTACGGCCGGATAAATAGATGTTTTCCTGTTTTTCTGGCAGGATTAACAATATTCTTGATTCCGGGTTGGCTCCCCATCGGGCGAGGGCTGTGATTAATTCTTTGGTTTTGGGTCTAGCTATTTGTTCGCTGAAGTCTTCTACCACGATGAAGTCTTCGGCGGCGCGGCTTTGGAGGGCTGTCCGCAATGCTAAACGCCGTTCCTTTTTATTCATTTTGATGTCGAAGTCTCTCGGCTTGGGGCCGAAGCTGACACCGCCGCCACGCCATAGGGGAGAACGGATGGAACCGGCTCTGGCTCTACCTGTTCCTTTTTGCCGCCAAGGTTTGCGACCGCCACCTCTGACTTCTGCTCTGGTTTTGGTGCTGGCTGTTCCTTGACGGGCGTTAACCATTTGCCGTCTTAAGGCTCTATGGACGATGTGAGAGGCATTTTCTTCTTTGGCTACGCGCAATTCTAGGGTGGTTTCCCCTACTTCTTCGCCTTGCCAATTTCGTACTACGCAGTTAACCAT
>NZ_CACA01000151.1:0-837 GCF_000180455.1 Kamptonema sp. PCC 6506 | reverse complement strand
AGCGATTAGCCATTACCAATTACCAATTCCCAATTCCCAAGAATCTCTAATGTAAATATTCTATCCAAGATGGTACGATCTCAGGTGAACCGTACCATTTCCCAGGCGATCGCGGTGAATGCCAAACGTCATCTAAAACTAAATTTTCTGCACCTTCTAAATGTGCTGCGGCTACGGGAGTAATTCCATCTCCCCAAGTTTCTGCGATCCCAATTGTCAGTTTATAACTGTTATAAGCTAACCAGGTTTTAAAGCCACGCTTCCCAAAAACTGCCTTACCTGCAACGCAGACATAGCGAACATTTGGATGAAAAGCACCGGGATAGTGAATCTTGACAAAATCTAGATTTTTGCGAGTCCATCTTTCCTGACTGACGTGAGGCGTGCCCAAAGTAACCAGGGTATTTACAGAGGGGAAAGCGTTCCATAAACCAACGTCTTCGGCTACGTCTCCATGAATAGTATAGGGCTTTTCTCCGAGATATATCCGCGCAATCCAGCCGCCGGCTGAGTGACCGATGAGGTTAATCTGAGAGCTATTATATTGTTGCAGGGCTTGCTTGACTGTGCGATCGAGCGATCGCAAAATGGGTATCATCGATCGCCCTCCTACTGTTGGCCACCAATCCCGTTGACTTAGGGGTACTATCAGAGTCGGGAAACCGCGATCGCGCAGAATTTTCTCTAATTGGCTATATTCCGAGGCAGCGGCGAAATATCCTGGTAAAATTACTGTTGGTAACGGCATTGTATATCTGAGATTTTTTCTATTATTAGTATAAGTTGAAACGTAGAAATGTAGGGTGGCGCTCGCCGCCAAAAAGCTGATAATTCATA
>NZ_CACA01000152.1:0-4083 GCF_000180455.1 Kamptonema sp. PCC 6506 | reverse complement strand
CTTCTTTATGAAAGATCCCTTTTCCATGTGATCGTATTCCAATCTGTTTGTAGTTTGTTTCAAGGTCTACATCAACAGGATCTACATAGCGAACTAAAAAATTATCAATTCTATCTGTGTCCCAATTACCATCAAACTCAGGGAATCTTAGCTCAGGGACTTTTTTCTTTAACTTCTTACTCATAGCGGCGCATCAATCCCCAACTCATCACAAAAAGCCTGAATCGTCTGATCAATCCCCGCCATATCTTGATCGCACTGCCTCAACTTTGCCGCTACAGCCGCCAGATCAATCTCCTCCTCCTCCTCAAACGTATCCACATAACGAGGAATATTTAGATTAAAATTATTCTCCTCAATCTCCGCTAAAGGTGCGCGATAACTATACTTGTCCTCCTCTATCCTTTGGCGATAGGTGGAAATAATTTTGTCAACATCCTGAGCCCGTAAAAGATTTTGATTCGTTGCCTTCTCAAAATAGGCACTGGCATCAATAAACAAAACATCTTCAGGAGATTCCCGGCACTTTTTCAACACCAAAATACAAGTCGGGATGCTCGTCCCATAAAAAATATTCGCAGGCAACCCAATCACCGCATCCAACCAATTCCGCTCCTTGATTAGATACTGGCGAATATGCCCCTCCGCACCTCCTCGAAACAAAACCCCGTGGGGTAACACCACCGCCATAATGCCATTCTCATCTAGGTGATGCAGCATGTGCTGCACAAAGGCAAAATCAGCCTTAGAAACCGGGGCTAACTTCCCATACTGACTAAAGCGATCGTCCGACTCAAACAGCTTATTCGCACTCCACTGCGCCGAAAACGGCGGATTCGCCACCACCGCCTCAAACCGCATTCCCTCATGCTGGGGATTCTCCAGCGTATCCTCTTGCCTAAGATCAAAATTCCGATAATGCACCCCATGCAAAATCATATTCATCCGCGCCAGGTTGTAAGTCGTGCGGTTCATTTCTTGTCCGTAAAAATCCCCGACTGATTCCACCTCCCGCGCCACCCGCAGCAGCAAAGATCCCGAACCACAAGTTGGGTCATAAACCGACTTCAGCCGCTCCTTCCCCGTCGTCACAATCTTCGCCAATACCTTAGAAACCTGCTGCGGCGTGTAAAACTCCCCCGCCTTTTTCCCCGCACCACTGGCAAACTGCCCAATCAAATACTCATAGGCATCCCCCAGCACATCGCTCTCGGTGTCTCCCAACCGAAAATCAATCTTATCCAGATGCACTAAAATCTTGGCAATTAAAGCATTTTTCGCCTTCGGAGTCCGCCCCAACTTTGTCGAATTCAGATCCAGATCCTCAAACAAATGATCAAAATCTTCCTCACTTTCCTTGCCCATTGTGGAGCGTTCAATGTTGTTTAAAACATCCGTCAAATCCCCTAAAATAAAAATTGAACTCTTTTCTAACTCCTCATCACTAATCTCATCCTTATCCGCCTGATTGCCTAATGCCCGTTTAGCCAGAGAACTAAACAACTCAGATGGCTTCAAAAAATAACCCAACTCGGCAATAGATTCCTCTTTAATTGCCTCCAAATATTCTTGCCCCTCCTCTGAAGATTCATCAATCTCTAGAAAGTCAATGCCATCCTCCGCTAACACTCCATTGGCATAAATATACTGCCGCTCAGAGAGGTACTTATAAAAAATAAACCCTAAGCAATAATCCCGAAACTCATCAGCATTCATCTTGCCCCGAAGCGAGTCGGCAATATTCCAAAGCTGGGTTTCTAGCTTTTTCTTGTGTCCATTTTGTCCGTTCAGTCCGTTCGTCATTTATCTCTCGTACTGGGCGATCGCTAGCACCCCCAAGAAGCGCTGTCCAAGCAAGGTATAGAATAACACACAAACCGTTAGCACCTAATGATACTCCTCTGGCTCCCACCTTTCCTCTGACGGTTGACGAATCAACTCAGCGCTAAGCCATAGGCGGACGGGCGGCGTGCTCATCTCTACGAGGTAAATTCTACAAACCTGTTTACCAATGCCTGTGAGTAGTTTCAAACGATGGCTGCGATCACAGCAGCTTTGGCATTTCTAGGTGGCCCAGCAGGAATGCTAGAAGCCATTGCCGTACTAGGCGCACCCGATGGCAGAATGATTTATGGCGGCGAAATCGGCTGGATTCACTCTGAGGGCTTGAATCAGGCGCGATCGCAAATGAGAAGAGACTTGACGTAAAGTGGATAGGGTGGAAAGCAGACTGTAAATAAAAGTTAAGTTTTCAACCACTACCATCCTCTTATTAAGAGCTAAAGGCAATCTAGCAGAAACTTAAAGACTAAATCACTGAGAATTTACTAACTGTTGTCAATTCAGATTCATTGATGCTATGCTGCTTTACAGCAGCCCAAACTTTCAGAAATATAGCACTCGCTATTTTTCCCAAAGTAAGCACTGCTATATCAAACCAGCACTCATACATCTCTCTAAAATTCTGATAGTCGTCTTGTTTGGCAGGCGTTGAGAAAAACAACGCCTCACAGCCAAGAATTGACTTTTCAATTAATACTAATGAAAAAACCCAACACGGAGTTCCCCAGGAGCTCCTTTTTTTTTGGTTCGTTTCCAGAGCAGAGCGAAGTGAGAGCTTGTCCCCCAACAAATCAGCAAAGAGGCTTTGACATGGCAAAAAAAGGATACAAGAGTCAGAGAAATCAGCCAGAAATATATGAAGAAGTCAAAAAACCAGTTTCTCTTGGCTTAACCCCGACGGCTAAAGACATACTCCGCAGTTTGGCCACCGCTCAGGGAATATCTCAATCTGAATTTATTGAGCGCCTTATGAGAGAGATAAAGAGTGCTAATAGCAGAACTAATTGTTCTATTTATCCTCAAGAATGCCAAGCCAAGTTAACTAATCTACCTGCATTTGTGCAGGATTAATTCAAAAGAGACCGGACTCTATCAAAATAACGTGAGCTGCACCCATACCGATTAGGGTGCGGCTGCGGACTTTGGCGTGGGTTTTTACCCATTTTATAGGTGGCGAGCTCCCGTCAACAATGCTGGATGTGGTGGGGTCAACTGTTTGGCAAGTGAAAAGCGCGGAGCGTTTTTGGTATGGGGGCGATCGCTGTGTTTCTAGCGATCGTTCTAATGTTGGTTATACTCTCGACTATAGTCCTACTACCGCGCGATCGCACACTACTTAAAACATAGAATCAAGCATTTCAGAAATATCGCGCTAGTCACGCCCTCGGTTTAAGTAACTTATACATAATGAACTAGGTAACTTACAAACAGTTAACTTAGGGTTACAGAAGGAAATTACCCAACTAAAAGCAGAACTAGCAGAGGCGCGATCGCAACTTCCCTCCCAGACCGCGCAAGATTCCACATTTTGGGACTTTCCAGACGCGGCGGACTTGCTCAACCAGCTCAAGGCTAAGCGTAAAAAATCAAAAACTGATTTACAAGATGTGGAAGCAATCTTAGAACTGTTGCCAGAGATGCCACAACAATCACAGCCACAGCTACCCGATTTGTATGCAGCGAGGGATAAGCTTTTTGAGATGCCATCCTTGGGCGGCTGGAAGTTTGAGAAAGGTGAGAAGCGCGATCGCTTCTATGCTTTTGCCTCTGCTCTGATTGAAGAGGCCTCAAAACTTGACCAAAATTACACCATAATCCAGCGCTTACAATCTGACCTCAAGCAAGCAACCGAACGGTGCGACGGATACGGCAACCAGTTGAGAGAAAAGACAGAAACCATTCGCAAGCTTACGGCAAAGCTAGGGCAACGTCCGTTTTAGGTATTGAGCCGATATCTGTGTAAAAAGTGCAATATAAACTACCATTACCAACTTTCTTGCTTTGGCTGCTGTTGTATGCGATCGCTAACTCCAACTTCCAACAGTTCTCATTTCAGTCTTGCAAAAACCATAAAAACCATAAATTGGTCATTTTTACCCCCCTATAACGTCTATTTGACATGGCTTGCTATGCGACTACCACACTAACTACGAGGATTTAGGAGGTGTCGGAGTACAAAAAAGCAATTAAAAGTCAGCGAAAGTTAATTTAACTTAATTAAAATTTGTGAAAATTGGAGGA
>NZ_CACA01000153.1:0-1912 GCF_000180455.1 Kamptonema sp. PCC 6506 | reverse complement strand
TTTATCACTTCAACTCATCTTTTCAACCAAGTCAACTCATGCCAAGAGCAAATTATCTTGACTCATAAATGAGGATTATTTACAAATATTTATACCTTAATACCAATCATCATCCACTTGAAAATATTAAATAGTATTGACAGCAATACTGCCCTAAATGCTTTAATACAACTTGACGGTCTGGGGTTAAATTGCTGACTTGCTTCTCTCCATTTATAGTCACTAAATGCACCGCCTGAAACATCTGAAATATCCAGCGCATTGTCGGCTTATTGGTTAATTTCTTCACTTGATTTTTTACCCCCTCATTGGTGACTTCTAATTGTTGTCTCAATTTTCTTTGAGCTAGGTTATACACTAACAAGCACAGTCCCATTATCATTCCAATTGCTTCCACTCGCTCCGGCTTTTTCACAAATACGCTTGACGTAAAAAATAACGGATCTTTGATAAATCTAAATCCTCTCTCGTTACTTTGCTGCGCTTTGTATTCCGATAATACCTGTTGATTACTCACGGATTTTGTGTCTAAGATATTCGTGGCTAATATAAATCTCCCAGCTTTGACTTTTTCCGCTTCTATTACTGATTTTTGGGTTTCTATTTTACCTGTAACTTGATAAACTATTGTCTTGGTCTGGCTCTCTATTTTCGGCTTGATTTTCGTTTTTTTTACGGGCTTTTCTCGGTATTCAATTTCGGCAAGCTGGTGATATTTCCAAGACTCTGATAACCGTTTTATTGCCATATCTGCATCGGCAATACAAGCAAACTCTTGTTTGAATATCTTACGCAATGAGGCTTTGGCTAATTCTAACTGTTTCGCTACGTGCTCGGATATTTTTTTAATGGCTGCTTGTTTTCTGATTTCACTCTCTATCACTAGCCATCTTTGCTTGATGTTAGCATAATCACTTGATATCGCTGCTATTTTATACCCCTTTATTTGATTTGGCTCCCAGGCATTATCTTCTATATCCCAGATTTTATTTTGAGCTTCTTTGATACTTAATGGTACTCTGGTTATCCATTTCATTCCTGCCATCGCTGACAAATTAGGAGCTGTGTATAAGGCACTGTCTGCTACACATATACCGTCAAATGTCCACTGATTTTTAAATTCTTTCAGTCTTTCTACAAATACACTTTTATCGTCGGCGTTTCCGTCATCTATTTTGAGATACAATGGTACGTCTCCATCTCCAGTTACGATTGTGTCTATGATAAATTGTTTCAGGTCTGGTCTTCTATCCCTTGAGTATCCATGTACGATTTTTATGGCTTTCATTTCATCTTCTCTCTCTAAGGATTCTGCTTCAATTACTTGACCTTCTTTCTGACAGCTTTTGTATTCTCCTTCTACTGATATTGAACTGCTGTCTAGGTGAACGCTTTTCATTTCTACTTGAAATTTCATCGCTGCTTTCAAGGCAATTGCTGTGAATAATTTTGTCGTCCCAGCTTGATAATATTTGTCTAATGCTCTTCCTATCCTGTCATCGTTTAATTGTTCAGGCGTTACTCCTTCTCCAATTAGATGTTCTGTTGCTTTTCCTACAAAAAATGTGTCGAATAGGTATATTGGAGCGCTCAAAAAACCCAATCCGTTCAAAATCATCGCTTTCATTACTTGTCCTGGACTGAGGGTTTCTTTGGTTCTTAATCCCACTTTTTTGTTGACTTCTTCTACCAATTCCATCTCATCTATTATTCCTGCTACTATTCCTAAATGGTCTAAATTTACGATATTTATCGCTTCTGAGGGCTTTTTCATA
Source organism: Kamptonema sp. PCC 6506 (assembly GCF_000180455.1). Lineage (NCBI taxonomy): Bacteria > Bacillati > Cyanobacteriota > Cyanophyceae > Oscillatoriales > Microcoleaceae > Kamptonema > Kamptonema sp. PCC 6506. The sequence goes on along the minus strand of NZ_CACA01000153.1, from coordinate 137 downwards.
GTTTTTAGAGTTGGGTTAGTTGTGGAAGTTATTATATCCTAAAAAAGCCCAAAATGATTGTATGGCAATCATTTTGGGCTTTCGTGATTCCGAATTTATCTGAAATTAAATCTGCTTAAATATCTGCGGAATGTGGG
>NZ_CACA01000154.1:0-1297 GCF_000180455.1 Kamptonema sp. PCC 6506 | reverse complement strand
AATACTCCGGACAGTTTTGGAGTAGAGACGCGATCGCCCGTCCACAAAAAAGTAAGTAAAATTTGAATCTCAAAGGCAGAAAAAAAGACACTCTTTAGGTTAAGCTTAAAAAAACTGAGCTTAACAGACTGCCTTATGAACATTATTGAATCCATCTTACAACAAATGTCCGGGGTGAGTCAAGCCCAAAAAAAGTTTATAATGACTTTACTTTCCACAATCGTGCTGGTTTATGGCAAAGTGAACTTCACCAATCTGGGCCGCTATAGTCCTGCCACTGAAAAAACTTATCGGCGGCATTTTTTAAAAAAGTTTGACTGGGAGCAATTCTCTAAATATTTTATTAAAAAAGCCTTGAATCCTGAACGCACAATTATTGCCGTTATTGATTGTTCTTTTTTGAGAAAAAGTGGTAAACATACTGAGGGAAAAGGTTATTTTTATAATGGTATTGCGGGAAAAGCTGAACAAGGATTAGAAATTTCTGTGATTTCTGTTGTCGAAATTGAAACTCATATTTCCTATAGTTTAAGCGTGCAACAAACTCTTTCGCGTCCGACCACAGAACCACCGAAAAACTCCCTAATTTTTACTCGGAAAAGAAACTTAAAAAAACGGAGTAAAAAACAGGTATCTGAAACCTTAACACCTGATATAACAAGAGTTGACGACTATGCAAAGCATTTAAAAAATACTCGTTCTTTGTTGCCAGAATCTGTACGTTATTTGGTGGCTGATGGCTATTATTACCGCGCTAAATTTTGGGATGCTGTTCGGGAGTCAGATCTCAATTTGATTAGTAGATTAAGGGTTGATGCCAACCTGAATTACCTCTATACCGGAGCAAGGAATAAATTCGGCGCTCCTCGTAAATATGATGGTAAAGTTGACTGCAATAATTTGAAAAATCTAACTTTCGTCAAAGAAATTAAGCCAGGAGTTAAGCTTTATTCATTATTAGTATGGAGTTGTTGCTTAAAATGCAAAATCCGTTTGGCTTGTATATCTGAGCTTCAAGCTAACGGTAAAACCAAAAATGTTTTATTGTTTAGTACCGATATCAATCTCAAGGCTGAGCAAATACTTGAGTATTATCAAGCTCGTTTTCAAATTGAATTCATTTTTCGGGATGCCAAACAATTTACTGGTTTGTCCGATTGTCAATCTGTGAATAGCCAACGGCTTGATTTTCATTTTAATGCCAGCCTAGCGGCCTTAAATTTAGCCAAATATGAAGCCTCTAATCGCCACTTGTCTGCCCATCCATTCGTGTTTTCAATGGCCTCCTATAAACGCC
>NZ_CACA01000155.1:0-4824 GCF_000180455.1 Kamptonema sp. PCC 6506 | reverse complement strand
TCTTCTAACGCAACTGAAAACCGCTCTATCTAGCTCACCTCAAATGCTGAGGAAATATTAATCAACCGAATCAAGCGACACCTTAACAACTCGGTTCTTTTCAGCTTCAGCTTTAGGTAGATTCAGATTCAAAATTCCATCTTTGTACTTAGCTTCCACCTTGTCATTTTGAATGCGTGCAGGTAGAGGGATCACGCGGCGGAAAGAACCGTAACGGAACTCAGAACGAGTAATACCTTTATCTTCCGTCTTAGTTTCAGAGCGGCGTTCCCCGCTAACAGCAACAGCTTCCGCCGTCACTTGCACGTCCAAATCCTTAGCCTCTAAACCAGGAATTTCTAGTTTTAAGTGAATAGCTTCTGGAGTTTCATGCAGCTCAGCGGCAGGCATAAACGCAACACCATTAGAACCCCTCTCTACTGGCGGCGTAAAGGTATCAAACAAGCGATTCATTTCTCGCTGCAAAGTATCAATTTCCCGGAATGGTTCAAAACGAATAAGAGACATAATCAATACCTCCAATCTTCTGAATTTTAGGGTTTAAAGAAACCTTGATTTAACTGTCTCTAATGTATTGATAATTCCCCAATTAGGTGATTCGGTTTTCTCCCAGCACCACGTTCGCATTACCGTACTTATGTACTCTTGTACTCCCAGTGTTAATCTCCGAACCAAATGTACGGTTAACCGCCCCGCACATTTTGACAGGAAGCATAGGTATCAAACAACACTCCCACCAAACTAAAAGTAATGCCAATTACCAAAAATCCCTCAACGGGGCTACCATTGCCGAAAGTTGCTAGGAACTTCAAAATCTGACCCGCCCCAAAGTGGCCAACCTCTTGTAGGTAGGGCAGGTGACTAATCAAGTAAAAGCAGCTCAACCCAACTCCGATTAACAATAGCGGAGCGACAAAGCTGAAAAGACTAGCCAGCAGTAGAGAGCGAAGAAAATTAGGCACGATGCTCATATAGAGACTCACAAATCAGCTAAACTGCCTACAGGTATACAAGTTGAAATTACTTGTCCTCTTCTACGATAGAAGCGATCGCTCTTTTACAGCGAATCTGTCAGAAAACTTAAATTTTTAGTTAAAGAAACTTGTTTAAGATTTGTACTGAGTTAAAGAAACTTGTTTAAGATTTGTAGAGAGATTTTATTTTTCTCTAATGTTGTTACAGCCATCCTTAACCTTGAGTCAGACTAATTCTTCCAGCCTGGGATTGTGGAGTCAGCGATTTCTAGCAGCAATACTGCTGGGTGGCCAAGTGACTCTGCACCTGTTCACTCGCACTATTCATCGCCGCAACACCCTTGACCAAATGGTGGCTGTGGGCCCGGAATCCCTACTCATCGCCTTGGTGACTGCGGGTTTTGTGGGTATGGTGTTTACAATTCAGGTAGCGCGGGAGTTTATTGCCTTGGGTGTAACTAACGCCGTTGGTGGTGTACTAGCTGTCTCTTTAGCACGCGAACTTGGCCCAGTCTTGACAGCAGTGATTATTGCTGGGCGAGTCGGCTCTGCTTTTGCTGCTGAAATTGGCACTATGCAAGTAACAGAGCAGATTGATGCTCTCTATATCCTCAAAACTGACCCGATTGATTACCTGGTAATTCCTCGCGTTATTGCTTGCTGTCTGATGTTGCCAATTTTGACCATCTTATCTCTGGTAACGGGTATGGCTGGGGGTCTGCTGATTGCTACCAGGATGTATGGCGTTCCTCCCGTCGTGTTTTTGGAATCTGCCCGAAACTTTCTCACGCCTTGGGATATTTGTGCTCCAGCTATCAAAGCTTTTGTTTTCGGCGCTTTAATTGCGGTGATTGGTACGAGTTGGGGTTTGACGACTACTGGCGGTGCTAAAGGTGTTGGACAGTCTACTACGACTGCTGTTGTGACTTCTATGCTTGCGATCTTTATCTGCAATTTTTTCTTGTCTTGGTTGATGTTTCAGGGCACTGGTAGTATGGCTCTCCAGCGACTAGGTAATTAAATTATGCAGGAGGCAGGATGTATGAGGTCGATCTTCTGAAGTTAACTCAAGTGCTGAGTTAGAGGCGATCGCGCCTCAACATCTCGATATTTCAATTATTCAGGACTTTGGCACCCAACCAAAGAAACCGGGTTTTTTACGAAAATACTTCGCTCGGACTCAGAGATGCTCTCAAAAACCCGGTTTCTCAAGCCATGAGCGTAATTCCTACTGGTATAAGGTTTTTGCCGTTTCAAACGCTCAGTTTTTAATCCGGTAGCCGATCAATTTGCGGACAGTTTCGACCGGTATTGCTAATTCTTGGGCGATCGCAGCCTCTACTTGACTGGCTTGGGTGAATGGAAACTCATATTCCAGCCTCTTTAAAGTTGAGTCAGTAGTTTTGACAAAAATAGTGGTAAAGCCCCGGCTGCGATCGATTTCTGCCTTGATGGTCAAGATTGTTACTGACAACCTCACTTCTAACTGTCTATTTGCCTCAAGTTTGTTAACGGAGTCATAACGACGGCTTAGAACTTGGGCTGCGATCGAGTTACCTGTAGTCCAGAATAAGGCGGCTACCAAAGGCAGGGGCAACCAAAATTCCCAGTGAGCGCGGTGGAGAAGTTGTCGGAAGCGAGGTAAAGCCATTGGAATTTTAGATTTAGATTACGCGCGATCGCATACAGAAACTACGAACATTCTAGTTAGCAAAAGATTGACGTAAATCTTACCTCTGACGGACGCTTTTCCTAAATGTCTTCTCTACCATAAAGCTTGCAGAACAATGGTTAGATCGATGCGAATTCTGCTAGTAGAAGACGATGTGAATCAACTCGAACCGCTTCAAACTGCTCTCTCTGAGGCAGGACATATTGTAGATGGTATAGAAGATGGGGCGATCGCTCAATGTATTTTATCGCAGCGGGACTATGACCTGTTGATCCTGGATTGGTTATTACCTAAAGTCAGCGGCTTAAGCTTGTGTCAGCAATACCGCCGTCTGGGAAAAACTGCCCCAGTGTTGCTGTTGACTGCTAAAGATACGACTGTTGATAAAATTAGTGGTTTAGATGCTGGAGCGGATGATTATCTGATTAAACCTGCCGATGTGTTTGAACTGCTGGCGCGGGTGCGGGCCTTGGGACGGCGATCCCCAGTTTGGCAAGGGGATACTTTACAGGTTGAAGACCTGACTCTACATCTATCAACGCTGACAATGGAACGCGGCGATCGCAGTATGCTTTTATCGAGGCGCGAATTTCAATTTTTGGAGTATCTCATGCGTCACCCTCGTCAAGTCCTTTCTCGCGGTCAAATAGAGCAAGCTTTGTGGGAGTGGGGCAGCGAACCGGAGAGTAATGCGATTACTACTCTGGTGCGTCGTCTGCGGCAGCGATTGCAGGCGGTGGGTGCTGTCACTTGGCTAGAAACTATATATGGTATGGGATATCGCTTGAATCCAGATGTTTAATCGTAGCCGTCGCAATCTTGCCCAGTGGTTTACGCTGTCGATGGGGACTATTCTGATCGTTTTTGCCGGCATTATTTACTACCAGCGATCGGTTAACCACTTAGAAGAAAGCGATCGCCTACTCTACAAAAAAGCAAGAGTTATGGCTGCCAATATCGATTATGGTTGGCACCAAGGAAAAGAACGCATCGATCTGAGTAACGTTCCGATTCTGGGGAATTATTCTCCCCCGCCTGACAGTGAGATTATTTACGTTCGCTGGTATTCGGCCACTGGAGAACTACAACAATTTTATGGGATGCAACCCTTGGATCGGATTCAGGCGATCGCGGCCTTTGAAACCATTCAATCTCCCTCCAACTGGCTGCGACAATTAACACTACCAGTTGACTACAACGGACGCACGATTGGCTACCTCCAAATTGCTATCCCGTTGACAGATGCTCGGAATACACTCAGAGAGTTGCTGATCGTAATGGTGGTAACAGTGCCTTTGACCTTGGGCGCGATTAGCTTAGTAGGTTGGTTTTTAGGCGGGTTGGCGATGCAACCTATTAGGATTTCCTATACTCAACTACAACGTTTTACCTCTGATGCCTCCCATGAATTAAGGGCACCGCTTGCCATCATTCTTAGTAATGCCCAGGTTGGGTTACTCAGTCCAGTTGAGGCAGGTAAGCCTAAGCACACTCGATTAGAAAAGATTGCGGAAACGGTTAAGTCGATGAATCGGTTAGTGACCGATCTCTTGTTTTTAGCACGACAGGCAGGACATTTAGACCCGAACTCGATGCAATCGATTGACTTGAAGGAGTTGTTGAAAGATGCGATCGCCACTTTATCAATACAGATTGTTGAGCGGCAGTTAACGCTTAATTTACAACTCCCTGAAGACAGAGTTATTATCAAAGGCAATGCAGATTTATTAAAACAAGCGATCGCGAATCTACTCACTAATGCTTGTAAATATACCTTGCCTGGAGGAACAGTATGGTTGCGTTTATTGCATCAATGTCATCGCCTTTTAATTCAAGTAGAAGATACGGGAATCGGCATTCCAGAGGCAGATTTGCCACAGATTTTTGACCGATTTTACCGAGTTGATGAGGAACGAACGCGGGAGAAAGGTGGCTATGGATTGGGATTAGCGATCGCCCAGCAAATTGTGGAAGCTCATGGCGGGCAGCTAACAGTAAGTAGCCAGGTGGGGAAAGGTTCTCTGTTTCAAATAGAACTGCCTCTTTAGAGAGGCAGATGGCAGATGGCAGGAGGCAGGAGGAAAATACAATACTAGAAAGGGTTTGGGCTGCTGACTGTATAAACATTCTTCCTTCTCTCCTAGATAACTAAATTTTTCTTCCTTCTCTCCTAGACAA
>NZ_CACA01000156.1:0-1089 GCF_000180455.1 Kamptonema sp. PCC 6506 | reverse complement strand
CAAGTTTATTTCAGTCCTTTATTAAAGATTCATACATAACTACCCCCAATCCTAACAGATATAGTAGCACGTTCACTATCACCCCACCCCCTAAGCGATTATGCCTCCGCAAGCAAGAGCGTCCTTACCGTGAGGGTAAGTTCTGCAAAACTATCCCTAACGCCGCTCCCTTCTTCCCTTCTTCCCTTCTTCCTTCTTCCTTCTTCCTTCTTCCTTCTTCCCTAGCCCCTAGCCCCTAGCCCCTAGCCCCTAGCCCCTAGCCCCTAGCTATACATCACTCGCCAGAAGGCAATCTAGGTGAAGTGCCGCCAGGGATCATTTGCGCTTTCATCGCTTCCAGCTCAGCATCAACATCGTTCGCTCCCTCTAAGGAGAGAAATTTCTTTTCTAAATCGCTAGTTCCAAGTTCTGCGATCGCCTCTGAGCGAGCTTCCAGTTGCATCACTTTCTCCTCCATCCGCTCAAAAGCGCCTAAAGCACTCCCTGTGTTCAGATTTCCCATCATCTCATTCAACTTCTCAGAGGCCTTAGCCGATCGCGCACGGGCAATGTACATATCTTTTTTAGTTCTTGCCTCCGAAATTTTCCCCTCCAAGACCCGCATATTATCCTTGAGTTTAGTCACCAGGCTGCTCTGCTGTTCTAGCTGCGCCTTAAGCGCTGATGCCGTCTCTTGGTAAGATTTCCGCCGCGTTAGAGCTTCCCGCGCCAAATTTTCCTCTCCTTTTTGCAGCGCTAACTGGGCTCGCTGATACCATTCTGAAGCAGCAGACTCAGATTGGGCGCATTGTCGCTCACTACGCTTTTGAGTAGCGATCGCCTGTGCTACTGCCTGTCTAAGCTGCACCAGATCCTCCTGCATATCCATCACGCTCTGTTCCAGAATCTTTTCTGGATCTTCCGCCGCGCCAACCAAACTATTAATATTGGCGCGAATCACTCGCCAGATGCGGTCAAATAATCCCATACGAATTCTCCGAATTTTAAATTTTAAACTTGAGGACTGAGGGGCGGGGGAGCGGGGAGTGGGGGAGCAGAGGGGCAGGGGGGCAGAGGCGCGGGGGGCGGGGGAGGCAGAGGGGCAGGGGA
>NZ_CACA01000157.1:0-15582 GCF_000180455.1 Kamptonema sp. PCC 6506 | reverse complement strand
CTCTTGTCCACTGAATTTCATTACTTTCTGGCAAGATTGAGAGTTGTAATTCTAATTCATTTGCTATTGCAGGAGTTACAGGTGCGGTTGCTCTTACCTCAGATTGTAATGACTCTAATTCATTTGCTCTTACCTCAGATTGTAACGACTCTAACTCATTTGCTTGAGCTTCACCCCTAGCATTGGCTAAGTTTTGTCGCTGCATTAAAGCTTCAATTAGGGCGTTATCTCGCCCTTGGTCATAGCTAACGCCTCGATGCTTCTGCAATCCTGAAAAAGTGTAAGCTTTACCTAAGTGAGTACCGCTAAAAGCAACTCCATCTAATTTGTAAGAAATGCCTTTACTCAACCCAGTTCGAGTTAGTCTAACTTGCACCTCTACACTTTGTTGTTGCAACTGCTCAACTAATTCTGGCATAGTTGGCTTGTCTTGAGTAACTTCATCAATTAGGTCTTGCAATTGCACTCTGACACTCTTATTTCCCTTGCTTTGTAAGTACCTGTGTTCTCCAGTAGTCGGAGCTCGCTTATCTAATTCCCAACTGGGTGCAATAGTTTCTAAATTGTAGTCCTGTTCAAGCTGGCGGATTACTTCTTGGCTTTTGTAGTAATCCCAGCTATCATCAACGACACTTCCATCTAGGCAAATGCGACTGGCGACAATGTGAATGTGGTCATGGTCTGTATCGTTGTGCTTGACAACTGCATACTGGTTGTTGTCAAATTCCATTGCTTTCATGTAGTCGGCTGCGATTGCCAGCCAACGCTGCTCATTTTTTACAGAATCTTCTAGTTTCTGAGTGCTTGCGACTGATAAAGTGGCGTGAAATACTGCTACTTTCAGGTTAGGTCTTAGTGGTCTGGCAATTGCAAATTCAGCAGCAAGTTCTTCAGGTGTTTGTCCACACATAGTACCACCAATTAAATCGGCATCTTTTTTGCCGAGCACATAGTTCAGACAGCCACGAAAGCCTGTACCTTTGATTTGTTTGCCAATCATAGCCGTTTCACAGTAGATTTATTACATCAATTGCTGAGGCTTATTAAGAATTAGCGGACTGTAGATTTGGTGAGGTTGGCAACTATTGTTTTAATTGCAGTTTGGTTCTCTCGAATAAGTTGCTGTACATTTTCTAAGAGTCCTCTATTAACAATAACGGGTTCTCCCAATACCAGAGCACTATTGCAAGCTTTTTTCATCTGATTGAGGTTGTTTCCGGCAATTTTAAGTTGAGCATTAATTTGGCATAAAACTTGATAGGCTTTCAAATCAAATACAGATAGAGGGTGTGGCATAGTTCTCCTCAAAGCTGCACGACGCATGAAGTCGCTCATACTCAAGTTTACTTGGTGAGCTAGTGTTTGAATTTCGCTGTAATCGGAGTCAGTCAAGCGGATGTGGATATGGTTTGATAGCCGTTCTTTGGGTCTGACTTTCGGTAAATTTTTCATAGCTTTTAATCGGTAATCACTGTTTGTAAATATATAAGTTAACAACTGTAATTGAACACCGCTATTGTGGGTGATTTTATCCCCCCCAATTGGAGAGGGCTATTAGGATTTATTAAAGTAGAGATTGACTACGATAATTTCCTTTAATTGTATAAATTGTTCATGGAGGTGCGATCGCTTGCCCTCTGGCTCCGGCGATGGTAGTCACAAGCGAGCAAAAAGCTGGTGGTAGTGGTGGGTTCTATGCGCGAGGCTCAAGCCCGTCGATAGGCATCTAAATTTATCAGGACTTACGCAAAGGAACGTATTTTGTCATGGCAAGGCTTGTACAAGCTGAAGTCAAGCACAGCGCGTCAAACTTGATCGTGGTTGTTTGCGATCGCGGGAAGTCGATTCGTAGCAGCTCTGTTTGAAGTCAGTACACTCACCGCACTGTCCCAAGTTGAGATGATCTATGGGTAGGGCAACAACTGTCCTACCGCCCAATGTTGCGCGAGCCGATGGTGCGAGCATACATTATCTATGCCGGGGTCAGAATGATAATTTTTGTGCAATTGGAGCCGACTGTGCGATCGCTTTATGCGAAAAAACGGAGCATTATTGTGTTGAGACAATATTCAGTTAACTTGTAGTACAAACAGTTACAATTGTCATTAAAGCTTAAAAAAGTATTAAACCTGACCTTGCGGTTAGGCTTCCGCATTCATGAGGGTGCATTATTTTTATTTCTGCACTTTAAAGTACGATTTGTGATCACAAAAACATTGCTTGCTACCGTCCATCTCTGCTTTTTGTGCAAGCTTTCTACCTTGCATAAATTTGCATAAATTTGCATAAATTTGAGTTTTTATGAGTTTTTTGTTGCTAATTAAGCCAAAAACAGCGAACACTTCAATTTGCCGCTTGCACAAATTTATTCAAAAAAACTCAAATTTATGCAGAAAAACTCAAAAAAACTCACTTGAGAAAAGTGAATTTTGAGGGTTTTTCCCGTCCTGGTACGCTTAAGAATTATTTAAGATTTTTACAACAAACTCTGCAATTATGAATTGAAGCAATGGAAATTGCAATTGATTCAAAACAGGCTCAAGATTGATAATTTGCTCTCAATCTTGAGTAAGCCGAATTAATCGAATAGGTTGTTTTGAGCAAACCGAACTAATTGAATAGACTGTCTTGAGTAAGCCGAACTAATCGAATAGACTGTCTTGAGCAAGCCGAACTAATTGAATAGACTGTCTTGAGTAAGCCGAACTAATTGAATAGACTGTTAAGATTGCCTAAAAGATTGCCCCCCAGTTATTCGCTATGCAGCTATTCGTATCAATCTTCGGAACAAGGGCGGTAGCCGCTTTATAGCAAGAGTTGTAGTTCAGTTGGCTTGTGCGTGACCGTTGCTCTTGCAGCCATCCACCAAGCCTGTTGGTGTTCTATTACATTGGGTACGACTGTTTCCAGCATAGATATCTGCGGGTTCATACAGTGAGGAGCCTGTTTTTAAGTTCGCCTTCTGCCAAACGTTGCTCCCGCACTCGACCTACTCTCAGTGCGTCAATCAAGCTCCAGCTTGGCGTAGAGTTCTGGATCGTTCTTGGCAGCTTGAGGGACGCTCATGGTACATGGGTGCGATCGCTTGGCCTCTGACAATACCCTCTCTTTCAGACCAGACATAATTTCCGAATAGCGAATAAACCAGATGTGGTGACTTTAATTTCCCGCAAGGCTGAGTTGAAGGTAATTGCCATGTAGCGAGTACAGCAATTGCTTGCGCGCACTTCAGAAACTTAGCTGCAACGCTTGCTACCGTCCATCCCTCGTTTTTATACAAGTGAAGAATAGACGACTTTAATTTCACAATTGGGCTGTTTTGGGCGATCGCTCCTTGTGATAAACCAGCACAGGTACCCGTTTGTAAGCAGGCGTACCAGAGCGTGTTTCTGTTTTTGCCTTAAAAATGACATTCACTTCGGGATAGAACATCAACGCTGCACCTGACCGCACAGCACCGTAAATCACTTCGATATTGTCGAGTTTGTCAGCATCACCCTGTACAGTAACGCGATCGTGTTCTGCTAACCCAATTTTCTCGGCATCCAGACGATTCATTAAAATGCAGTGACGGTGCGGCATCCCTCGATACTTGTCACCAATTTTGTAAACCACCGTATTGTGTTGAGAATAGCTGCGTCCGGTCATCAATGCTAGAACCAGACTATTGGCAGGTTCTTCCATACCAAACTCGCTAACATCTGGTAAAGTCAGTGTTGGCAACGGAGTCGTAAACATTTTCGCCTTGCCCGATGGCGTTTTGAAGTGGGGTTCGGTGACAATGCGTCCAGAGATAGTAAACTCTTCTTTCGTATCATCGATCGCCCCAATCTTTTCGTAACCAGGAATAGTTCTGGCAATCAACTGCCGCACGTAGCGAGTATCCTGTAGTTTGCGCCACTCGACGGGATACTCACCTAGCAACCGATGAGCCAATTCTGTCAGAAATTCAACTTCTGAAATCAAATCGGCATCTTTCAAGTGGGTTGTGCCTTCATCATTGAGCCGCACAAAGTTATTACCCGATTCCACCGTCGTTTTGTGTGGGTTTTCAAATCGATTGAGGACGGGAATGACGATCGTATTGGTTTTTGCCAGTCCATTAAAGTGTCCAATGTTGGGTTTGGTCGCGAGATAGATAATGGTGTCAATATTGCCCAACGCTCGTTTCGCCTGTGCTGAATCGGGATTGGCACTATAGAGATTGCCACCCACACAGAGCAAACTATCGACTTTCCCGGCAACTGCCGCTTCGATCAGGTCACGGGTGTGGTAGCCTTTCGGTAAATTGAGCGATCGCCCCAACAACTGCTCTAATGCTAGCTTGATCTCTTCTTTGAGCTTCACCGTCACACCCATCGAGCCAAAGCCCTGCACGTTGGAATGTCCCCGCACTGGCATCACTCCGGCTCCCATTTTGGCGATCTGTCCACTGATTAGGGCGGTATTGGCAATGCTGTAAACGTTATCAACCCCATTGGTGTGTTGCGTAATGCCCATCGCCCATCCAAAGACAACCCTTTTAGATGTGCCAATTATCTGGGCAGCGGTTTCAATTTCCGATTGGGAAACGCCGCAAGTTGCAGTCAGGGTGTCCCAGTCGAGCGATCGCGCTTGTTCCAATACAGCTTGCCAGCCTTCAGTGTGCGCTTGCAGGAAAGCCCGATCTACATACCCCTGTTCCATCAGTGCTTTCTGAATGCCGACAAATAATGCAACATCACTACCAGGAATCGGCTGAAGATAGAGCGAAGCAATGTCTGAACCGGGAATCAGAGATTTAATGGGGAAGGCGGGAGAGCCAAATTTGACCAAGCCAATTTCCATCACGGGATTAATTACAATCACCCTGCCGCCGCGATCGCGCAGTTTAATCAACTCATTCATTAAACGAGGATGATTATAGGAGGAATTGGCTCCCGCTAATACAACACAATCTGCCTGCTTCAGGCTCTCCAGACTAACAATCGAGGTATTAGTACCAAACATCTCCTTCAGTGCGGTGGTGGAAGGTGCATGGCATAGATCCGAACAATCCGCCAAGTTATTTGATCCCAATGTTCGCAACATCAATTGGAGCAGAAACGCAGCTTCGTTGGAGCCACGCCCAGAACTGTAAGAGGCGACTCGTTCTGGTGGTTTTTGGAACGCAGCCGTAGCAATTGCATAGATTTCCTCCCAGGAAATCCGCTCGTAGCGATCGCTACCTGCTCGATGAATCACTGGAAAACTCCACCGTCCCAGGCGATCCGCTTCCATAGAAGTTAACCGTTGTAATTGGGCGATCGAGTGAGTATCGAAGAATTCTTCTCGAATGGCCGGTTTAATCTCGGCTGAAATTGCCTCAACGCTTTTCATGCAGCGTTGCAGTTTTTCGCCTTCTTCGTTCGTAAACCCTCCCTTTTGTCCGCCAGTGCCCCAGGAACATGACAGGCAAGCACTGTGGTGGAATAAAGTTTTCCACAGCGGGGGCCCTTCTGGTGATAACGTATGCTCTGCCCAGTATTCAATGACGGGCAACCCTCCCCCTATTTCTGGTGTATTCTGATTCGTTTCAGAAAAAAGTGGTTTGGGTTGAGGGTCGGTATTCATGTTACGAAGGCAATGTACTTTACCTGTGCAACGTAGCGTAGTTTACGGTGTGGGAGAATTGCTCATTGGGTAGATTTTAGCGATCGCGACCTCAAATCTCATTCAGAAGCGTATCCACAGACATTAGTTTGATAGCCTGAACACACCAGCCTTGCTGTTTTAAAGCCAATTTGTGATCACAAAAACATTGCTTGCTACCGCTCATCCCTGCTCTTTTCCTTACTTTCCAAGCAGGCATAAATTTGCATAAATTTGCATAAATTTGAGTGTTTTGCTGCAAATACTGCCTCGACTTCAGCTAATAATTCAAGCTGAGCTTGCATAGTTTTACTCATGAAAACTCACAAGAACTCAAATTTATGCAAATTTATGCAAAAAAAATCATGAAAACTCAGTCCTAAAAAGTTAATTTTGAGGTTTTTTTCTGTTCCGGTACACTTAAGACTTATTTAATAATTCATTGGATATCAATCTATCGGACAAAGGCGGTAGCCGTTTTCTCTTCTTGAGTTGCAGTACAGGGAGGCTCCCGTTTGATTGAATGCAGTGCTACCGCACTTTTGTACAATACAAGTGAAGTGGAAGAGTATTTTTTTCGGGCTGCCAGAATGCTCATGCAGAGCGATCGATTATGTGGTGAATTTACAAAATATTCCCCAACCTTTTGAAGGGGCCATTCCAATCACTCCTGAAATCTTTGAAACCTAGAGCTGGCAAGGCTTTTCAGCCTATATTGCCGGATTTGCAAGGATCTCGCCTCAAGGCCGAGTGGTTTGCGGTGAAAGGTATCTATGCAAGCGCATTCACGGCACTTAAGGGCGTTTACACCGCTCAAGATGATGCTGGTTTAAGCGATCGCCTTACTGCTCAAAAACAGTTACTAGAAACATTAGAAGAGGCACGAATGATGATGCTGAGAGTGAAAAAATTGCTTACATTGAAACGGTTGTGTCTTATTTGCTTGGGATGACAATGGATGAGGAAGCAATCGAAGAACTCATTGAGGAGGAGCTAAATCAGGTAGACGTTGCTCAATGGACACCTAACTTGATTTGGGCTGCTGTCGATTCTGATTGCCAGATTCATCGGTTGTCCAAAGCGAAAAAGCAGGCTGTACTAGAATCGACAGAACTTTATCAGGATCAGTAGTTTTAGCGGTCATACAATCAATTTGTCAGCGGTCATTAAGACCGCTTTTTTGTTAGCTGATAGTAAAAATAGATTGAGCGCTCATAAAATGTTTTTGAGAGTATTGTTTGCGAATAAGTATCAAATCTTTATAGTTTGTTAAATATTCTTAATATTAATTCATATGAAAAAAGGGGGAGTACCCCTTGACACGCATCTATCTAAAGAAATAGAGTATATCTGTCGAAAGATAGAGAAAAGTTGGTGAATTCATTGATGTCAGCTTTGACGAATTCAAATCTCTGCCCAACCTCTATACCCAACCCAAAAACAGAACAATCGCTCTCTTGTCTTTGCAACAAGTTATTTTGACGCTGATCTGGAAGAATGCAAACCACAAGTAGCCAAAGTTAGTCAACTGCATTAATTTGCAACTAATTAATAAAGGTTAGGTGTTTTAATGTTTACAATCAAAGGCATAAAGTTTTTTGTAATATTTTTTGCAGTCATCACATTTGTAATGTGTACACAATTGCTGGGTTTGACACAAATACAGCCCGGATCGTTTCCAGATGTAGGATACAATCCTCCTCCTAACTGGGATAGTCCTAAGTTTGTCTTAAGCCAGGCTTACCCTAAAAAACAGCCTACAGGGGAAGAGTATCCTTGGAAGAGTATTGATTTCCGAACTTCACCTCGTGAATACATGATGGCTATTCTAAATTATTCATACGAGGGTAATTTGGAAAATGATTTTGTAGTTCAAAATAACCCTACTCGCAAATGGTTTCATGCTCCTTGGCTTCACTGGGAAGAGGATAAAGAGGGTAAGCGTGCGCGTGAGTTTGTTCATGGTTTGACACTTGAACGTAGTTCACGTCCCTTTGAGTTATCTGCAACCCAAACACAAAAATATAGAAATTATGCCGTTGGTTTTTACAACGAAGCTGGAGGATTTACTCTAGGACAAGTATGGGCAAATCCTAACCAACCCAATCCCGACAAAGCAAATTTTCCAGAAGGCACTGTTTCTTACAAACTTCTATTTACCACAGCACCTATTTCGGAAGTTCCTTATCTTGATGGCGCACCTGAGTGGGTTGCAGATATCGATCGCAGCAAAGATGTTGATACGATCCGAGCCACCAAAGTTAGATTGTTGCAAATTGATATTGCAGTACGTGATAAAAGGTCGCTATCTGGAGGCTGGATATTCGGAACTTTTCAATATGATTCGAGCATACAAGCTGATTCACCTTGGAAACGGGTTCGTCCACTTACTTTGATGTGGGGTAACGATCCAAACTTAACTCAATCAATGTATGAGGCGGGGCAGACTCCTAAAGAGTCATGGGTTGACTCAGAAGCCCCAGTAGTAAAATACCGATCTAATCCACCTGTAGGAATTAATGCTCCTAAAACTTTAGGATGGGCTGGGCGAGGTAATGGGCCTGTAGATAATCCTCTTTCTTCCTGCCTTAGCTGTCATTCAACAGCACAATGGCCAAAGAGATCTGACATGACTCCACCGGAAAAGCTTACTCAATTGGCAAAACTTTTTTGGTTCCGAAATCTTGGGGTGAATGAACCATTTGACTCAGGAACAAAATCTCTTGACTTTTCATTACAACTGGCAGTTGGAATTCAAAATCTACATAAGTCTCAAGAGACTCAAGAACACAGATTTTCAAGAGAGGATGAAAATAATTAGTTGCTTAAAAACAAGTTCTTACAACCCATATGTTGTAAAGATATGTAATGCTGATGCCTAAGTAGCGCGATTTTGTACCTTGCACACACAAGCTGGGAAATACGCAAGGGAAAACCTGTGACTTCCGGTATAAAGTGGCCGAGGTGGTCACTTTATGCTGGAAAAGATCAGAGGTCAAGATATACTTGACAAACCATATTCGAGTACAGAACTGCCACAAAGCAATCGCTATGGCAGCTATTAAGAACCAACCGGATCGCGTTGCGGTTGGCGTTGACCGACGCGACGAGACTTTTTCTTGGGCGCAGATTCGAGCGCCGGAGCCTCTGTGGTGTCAAAAGTTTCAGTCGGGATAACTGACGAGATAGCCGTAATTGAATCAGTTGGGTTAGATTCAGGTACTAATCCCACTGATGTTACGACTACTACAAAGGTCAGGTTCTTCTAAGAAGTAATGCCTGCCAGCAATAACCGTAAGTTGCATCCTTCACGCAGGAGAGCAACTTTTTGTGAGAAGAAACAACACCACAATTGTTACTGAGGGCTACAAAAAGCTTTATATTTTAACCTTTATATTTCCTATTATTCCCTTTTATTTCCTAATATCTCCTACTTGTCCCTCAAAAATCCTAAATTTTCCTCCAATTTTCACAAATTTTAATTAAGTTAAATAAACTTTCGCGGCTTTAACATTGATTTTTTGTACTCGGACACCTCTTAAATCCTCGTAGTTAGAGTGCTAGTCGCATAGCAAGCCATGTCAAATAGACGTTATAGGGGGTAAAAATGAGCACTATGAGCAAATTAGGGGTTTTTGCTAGACTACGATGAGAACTGTTGGAAGTTGGAGTTAGCGATCGCACACGACAACAGCCAAGGGCTAATTGGGATTATTATAAAAGCTGGGTATCGCGCAGGACTTGCACTCACGCTCACTCTGGAAGCCAAGGCAAGAAAGTTTGATGGGGCAGTTTGGACTTTGATAGAACTGTGCTCCTGCCAGTCGCTCTTGAAGCCAGGAGCAAGCCAGTTGGTACTCATGACGACACTGGGTACTCCTTGACCACATTGTACTGCAAACCAGTTCGTGCAGTGGGGTCGGAACCTCTAAAATCAAACCTCGTGTCGTGACATTGCAGTGCAAGCGAATTGGTGCAGGTAGTTCTTTAAGGCATCGGCTAAAACAAAACCATACATGGCATCCTCGTTTTTAGAGGCGAGAGGCGATCGCCTGGACTTCAGGCAAGATCCGTCCTTCGCAGCGAGCGCACCAGATTCCAAGTGAGTCAATAGAATATCGTTGGGCCTCATAAGCTGAGGAATTTAGGATTTTTATAAAAAGTTAACTTAACTTAAAGATATCTTCAATTTAATTAATAAAAATATGGTAGAGGTCTGTATATACTCTGAAGGTGAAAAAATGATGATGCTACTTACTCATCAATTTAGGAATAAACCAACGAAGTAACTTTCAAAAAGTTTTCCTTGGCTGCCTTAACCAATGAGCTGCGTTGCAACATCAATCAGAAATTGAGTCAGGGTGCTACATGGAAAGTCTTGAAGAATTACTCAAATTATCCACAGAATTGTTGGAGAAAATTCCTAGTTTTGGAGGAGCGGAAGCGGGAATTTTCACGCATAATTTATTTAGTAATTTGACGGCTCTACCTCAAACTGGCAGCGGTTCCACACGAGATGCAGCAAGTTTTCCAGTATTCTTAGATACCATTGTAGATACCCCATCAGTAGCCCCAACAGTCAGCGACCAGAAAAACAGCAGCTTGACCCTACCCATACCTGTAACGGTGGACTTGCGAGCTGGCAGCGACACGGGAATCAGCAGCACCGACAACATCACCAGCGATAACACTCCTACCTTCGCGGTGGACACCCTAACAGGTTTGCGAATACGACTGTACAGCGATGGACAGCTAGTCGGACAAACCAGCCTCACTAAGCCCAAGCAAGTTACTGCAACTCCCATCACCGATGGCCCTCACACCTTCACTGCTACCGCGATGTTCTTGGGGATACCGCTCGCGACTTCAGCGCCCCTGCAAGTTACAATCGATACAGTGCTGCCCCAACTCAATATCTCCACACCCCTCTCAGATGCACCACTGACACCAACAACTCGTTTGAGTGGCACTGCCTCTGGCACGGGAACCACACTCACTTCCTTAACTTACCGCTTCGACAATGCCACCGAAATTCCTGTCACCGTAAGCAGTAGCAGCTTCGACACAGCGCTGAATTTCACTGACATCAGTGACGGAACCCACACGCTAAGAGTCACGGCAAAAGACGCAGCCGGTAACGTTACCACCACCACCTTTAACGTCACAGTAGAATTGGACACCACACCACCATTGATTGTGGCAGAACTTGCCAACGATACAGGCAGCGATCTCACCGACAACATCACAAACGACCCCACAATAGCCGGAACCATCAGCGACACCAGTCCTATAGCCAGCTTCCGCGCCGGCTTTGACGACACCCCGTCGTCAGAGTTCGCCGAACTCTCCGCCAGCCTCGACAGCAGCGGTGGCTTCTCATTTGACCGGACTCAATTAGAAGAAATTAACGCCAATCCCTTGAGTGACGGCGACCATGTACTGCACCTTACAGCCACCGACACCAAAGACAACAGTGCTGACATCTTCAACGTCCCCTTTACCCTCGACACCACCGTACCCTCCCTTTCCATCAATACACCTATTGCTGGAGGAATGCACAGCAGTACAGCACGGCTGACTGGCAGCACAATGGATGCGGGGGTGGGGATCGATCTTGCCCAATACAAACTCGATGCTGGAACACCCAAACTGCTGGAAACCAACCCAGAGTTCGATACTGCCTTGTCAGACTCTGGGCTAAGTTTGGGAAATCGCTCAGTTGTCATCACCAGCATTGACAGTGCCGGAAACCAAACAGAACAGTCAATCAATTTCCAAGTCACAGATAACTTCTTTGTGGGTGGAGTCGGCACCACAGGCTGGGGAGCGACTTCAGCAGATACCGTGCTCCTGGGCGAACGAGATAGTTCCTTAGTACAAGCAACTATGCCCGTAACACTGGGTCAAGCATCCGGGTCGCGGACGCTTAAATTTGACCTGACAGCCAAGTTTGACACCACCGACACCCAGCCAGCAATCGAAGATTTATTCCAGGTTTACCTAGTCTCAGCGACCAATCCCAACCAAACACTTCTGGATGGTGGTAAACCTGGAACAGCACTGTTTTCTGCTTCTGGCGATGTCGCCGAGTTCATCCCTGGAAGAGTGCGCTACAGCGGGAAAACCGTAGAAATTGACCTGAGCGACATCGAATCAGAAACCAGCGGAATGCTCGTTTTCAAGCTAATCAATAGCGATAGCGACACCGGCACCCAAATTGAAGTTAAAAACTTAACTAACTCTGTCGATCCTGAAGGCTCTGCCTTACCGAGCTTCCCGGTACAACTATCAAGCGTTCCCATCGGGCCCGCGATCGACACCAGCAGTCTCAACCCTTCTTCCGAACTGGAAGCCAACTTCAGTGCTGTGCGCTTCGACTCTGCCACCGGCGAGTACAAAGCCCTGCTACAAGTCCGCAACAGTGGATCGCCCGTTGGTCGAAACGTCGCTGTGTCCTTCCCCAATTTACCGGCCGATGTCCAACTGCAAAATCCTTCTGGCACCAATCCCGCCGGTTCTCCCTATATTAACCTCCGCAACGCCATTCCAGCGGGAGGTTTGCAGAGTCAAGCAAGTTCAGCCCCAGTAGAGATCGCGTTCAGTAATCCTAACTTCGTGAGGTTCCCTCTCACTACCACCGTCTTATCCAGTGCCGCCAACTCAGCTCCCAATTTCGACCCTGTAGCACCATTGAACGTCAAAATCGGAGAGCGCTTATCCATCCCATTATCGGCCACCGACAGCGACGGCGATCGCATTACCTATTCACTTTCCTCCGATAGCCCTTTACCAACTAGCAAGCTCGAAGGCAATGGCACCCTGATCTTCACCCCAGCCCCTGGGGAAGAAGGCACTTACACCTTCACCCTCACCGCCAGCGATGGAGCCGCCATTGCCACCCAAACTGCCACCTTGACAGTAGTTGCTGAACCCAGAACTATCCCCCGCATCTTCGGTGTCATCCAAAATACCGACCAACAACCTCTCGCCAACGTATTAGTCCTACTCGGTGAATCAGTGGCCATCACAGAGGCAGATGGTTCCTTCAAAATCCCTCTGATTGAAGCCCCTGGAACAGAACTTCCCAATACTCTCAAGATTTACGGCGACGGCATTACAGGCGAAGACAGCTACCCCTACATTGCCGAAAAACTGCCCCTGTTATTGGAACATGAAGTCTACGCTGGTTTTGACAACGTCATCTCCCGACCAATTTACCTACCCCCCATCGACTTCACCAATGCCCAAATCATTGACCCAGCCGCCGACACCACCGTCACCACCGCAGCTATTCCCAAAGCATCCGTATTTGTCAAAGCCGGTTCCCTCAAAGACACAGAAGGCAACCTTTACACCGAAAACCTCAGCATCACCGAAGTCCCCACAGAATTAACCCCCGCCGCCCTACCCCCCAACCTGCACACCGATTTAGTAGTCACCATTCAGCCAGGGGATATGGTGTTTACCACCCCCGCCCCCCTCTCCTTACCCAACCGCGCCGGCTACGCACCAGACACCACGATGGATTTGTGGTCGATTAACCCTACTACAGGCTTCTTCGATAATGTAGGTACTGGTAAAGTCACCGCTGACGGCACCACCATCGAAACCATTTCCGGTGGCATCCGCAACAGCAGTTGGCACTTCTTCGCCCCACCAGCACCAAGCCTGCGGGACCCCAGCCAAAACCCCCGCAACCCCAAAGATAACTGCAACGAATGCAAAGCTAACAGCAACTTTACCTCAACCGTAGAACTCCACTCCGGTGCCGTCATCGAAACCCACAACCTCGTCTCCTACCAATCAATGGGAGAAAACCGCAGCCTCACCTTAACCTACGACTCACTAAGAGCAGACCCCCGCCCCATCCTCAACTTCAGCTACGACAACATCACCTACAATCCCCAGCGACGACTCGTAGCAGAATTGAGCCTCAATCGTGGTAATTTGCAATACCAAATCCCTGGATTCAAAGGCGGAGAATACGGCTTAAATGGCGGCGAACACATTTGGTCAATTCCTGAAGCTGGGGGTACAATCGATGCCGCATTGCAAGCAGACATGAGTTCCCTACCATCAGGACAATACGATTACACCCTCACCACCGGCATTCGTCAATTCACAGGCACAATCTTTGCAGGTTCATCCAGCGACAACACCGGAAAACTGCTTAACGTCAACACAATTAATAGTCCCTTTGGCAGCGGTTGGGGAATAGCTGGATGGCAAGAATTAGTAGAAAATCCCGACAAATCAGTTCTCTTAATAGACGGCGACGGCGGGGAATTAGTATTCGACGCACCCACAACCCCAGGCGGAACTTACCTATCACCACCCGGAGACTTTTCCACCTTAGAAAAGCAGAGCGACGGCACATTTCGCCGCACCTTAAAAGACCAAACAACTTACAACTTCAACGCCACCAATCAGTTAGCCTCAATCAAAGAACCCAATGGAAACGAAACTAAATACAGTTACAATACAGACGGAAAAATTGAACGCATAGTTGACCCAAGCGGACTACTAACAACCTTCACCTATACTAACGGCAAAGTCAGCGAAATAGTTGACCCAGCCGGGCGCTCTACTCAACTAGAATACGACACAGCAGGCAATCTCCAAAAGATAATTGACCCCGATACTAAAGCGCGGACATTTAGCTATGACGCGCAACGACACATGATCGGAGAAATTGACAAACGCGGATTTTCCGAACAAACATCCTACGATTTTGCAGGTAGAGCAAAAACTGCTATCAAGAAAGACGGTTCAACAATTCAAGTAGCACCAGTACAAGTACAAGGTTTGTATCCTTCCGAACAGACAACCAACCCATTAAATCCACCAGTTGCTAAAGTTTTAGGAGCTGTGGAAACGACTACAGCAGATAGTAACGGCAACGTAGAAACAGAAATTCTCGACCAAACCGGACAAGTAGTTTCAGCCAAAGATGGCGGCGGATTGAAACCCGCTTTTGAAAGGAATCAAAACTTATTAGTTACCAAAAGAACCGACGCGCGAGGCAATGTTACTGACTATGAGTACGATGGGAAAGGCAATGTGAAAAGTATTTCCGATTCCCTTTCTGGTACAGAGGAAACACCTCCAAATAACAACGGTCAGTTGTTTTCTGCTAAGACTTACTATCCAGTTGGCTCATCTCCTACTCTAGGAACAATCAAAGATATCAATGATGATGGAAATCTCGATATTGTTACTGCCAATCGTTTTACTAATAATGTATCAGTGATACCGGGAAATGGCGACGGTACTTTTGCTCCCAAAAAAGATTACGCTGTGGCAAACGGGCCAAGATCTGTAGGGTTAGGGGATGTAAATGGCGACGGCAAAAACGATATTGTTACTGCCAGTATTTCGGGGGGGACGAATCCCCCTAGCGGTAGAGTATCAGTATTATTGGGCGATGGCAATGGTAATTTTGCTGCTCAAACTAATTATGCAGTAGGTTCTGGGGCAGTATCCGTAGCTATAGGAGATATCAATAAGGATGGCAGGAACGATATCGTTACGGCCAATAGTTCTAGCAATAATATATCAGTGCTTTTGGGTAACAGCAGCGGTTCTTTTTCCCGAACCGATATACCGCTAAATTCTGCGCCAGAAGCTGTAATTTTGAATGATTTAGATAAGGATGGTAACTTAGACATTATTAGTGCAACTCCTTATGGGCCTAATTCAACTGGTAGGGTGTCAGTATTATTGGGTAATGGTAATGGCACTTTTGCTTCTCAAAGTAATTATACGGTTGCTTCTCAGGCGAGGAGCGTAGCTGTAGGAGATATAAATAAAGATGGCAAAAACGATATCGTTACGGCTGGTTCAGGCAGCGGAAATGTAGCGGTTGCCTCTGTATTATTGGGTAGCAATGGTTCTTTCACTCCGGCAACAAATTACTCACTTAACTCTTATCTTTCTTCTACATCTGTAGCTATAGGGGACTTGGATTTAGAT
>NZ_CACA01000158.1:0-521 GCF_000180455.1 Kamptonema sp. PCC 6506 | reverse complement strand
AGCATTTATCCTCGGTTTTGCCTTAAAGGACATTCTGGCGAACTTTTTCAGTGGCTTAGTGTTATTGATTGATACGCCTTTCAGTTTCGGCGATGTTGTGGCTTTGCCAGATGGTTCGCGGGCAGTGATCAGAAAAATTGGTCTGCGCTTAACAAGTATGTACTTAATCGATAGTCACTCCGAGATTTACATACCTAATGCGGCCTTTCAAAGCCAAAATATCGTCAACCTCAGCCGTCCTACGAGTCACTATTACTACACCATTTCCATTCCGATCAAGGGTGATGTCGAGCCAGCAAGAGCGATATCTCTGATGGAAAAAGTAGTGCTTGCCCATCCTGATACAATGGGAGACATAGAGCAAAAACTGGAAGCAATTGAACGTTACTATGGCTATTCTGGAGCCGGAGTCAAACAGAAATTGAAGCGAGAAGTTGGGGTCATGCGGTTGCTAGCCGAGCAAGAAGTCACCCGTATGCTACTGAAAATTGAAATAAATTTGAAGCAACTATCAGATATCA
>NZ_CACA01000159.1:0-560 GCF_000180455.1 Kamptonema sp. PCC 6506 | reverse complement strand
CTGGATGATTGGTTTCTCCCTCTTGGTACTTGAGGGAAATTGGCCCGTTTTCCATCCAAAGGATTTCCGCTTCCTCTTCACCTAAAACTTGCCAAGATTCTACTTTTACCCCAGCAGGAATAAAGGAGTAACCATGTCGATCTAGTTGCCATTCACCCATTTTAATCTTACCAGCCAGAATAAAAATTTCCAAATCAGCGGTGAAGATCCCAGATGGTGCTGCAAATTTGGGCGGTAGGATTACTCTCGATGTAGATGCACCACAATCATGCCAAGTCAGCAATCTTCGTCTTCCTGGTAGGACTCGTTCGGGCATTCCACTGATTCGCCATCCTGGTTCTTCTGGCACCGTATTTGTATTGAAAAATTGATACTGACGAGGCACATACTCTTTCGATATTGCCGTAGACCTTCCTGATAGGTGCAAGCGTCCGCTCCCATCTCCTCCCCAATCCTCTTGTCCAGGCGCTACACTTAAAAAATTATCCGTTTGGTCTGTTTGGGCCAAATTAAAACTTCTATTCGCGTCACCCATAATTCCCTCTTTTCCTGTTTATATG
>NZ_CACA01000160.1:0-1677 GCF_000180455.1 Kamptonema sp. PCC 6506 | reverse complement strand
AAGTCCTCCTCAGAAACTCAATCTAGTTTTGAGGCGCAAGCAACCAGCTCAAACCCAAGAGATTGAGCTGTTTTCTCCAGCTTAGAGACAATACGTTGTCGATATTTCTGTTCGTAATAGTCAGCACCTGAATCGGCATAAGCGGTTTTTGTACTCCAGAGGTGATAGAAGATGCGGGCTAGCTTGTGGGCAGTAGCGGTATTAGCCTCTGGAGCGCCCAATCTGGCTCGTAACCGACGATAAAAAGCCCCCAAAGCTGATTGAGAGCGAGATAAAGATTGAGCAGCTAAACGGAAGGCATTAGCAGCCCGATTAACTACACAACGGGTATGAGAACTTTTGACTTTACCGCCTGTAATCCTCGCAGACGGACACAACCCTAACCAAGAACAAAAATGCTTAACAGTGGGAAAACGAGTAGCATCCAATCCGACTTCCGAGAGCAGAGCTTGTACTGTGAGGACATCAAAACCAGGGATTTGAGTAAAATCTACTCCACTAATCCGATACAACTGATGGCGCAAGTCAAAATTGGGTTCGTGACCTCTGGGCTTTCTGTTACCCCGTTTGGGAGGGTCTGGTGGAGGATGGTTTTCTTCGCTAGCAAAGCTAGCTAAATATCGCTCAATCTCCACATCGCAGCTAGCAATTTGCTCTTGATAGATGTCGTAGAGTTGTAACTCTTGTTTTAACACAAATATATGCTCAACTCGATAGTCTCCACTCAAGGCTTTAGCAATATCTGCGGTACTACTTTTAATCCGAGAATTTTTCAAATTAGCTAAGACTTGAGGATTCCTTTCTCCAGCTACAATGGCGCGGATAATTGCCATCCCAGTGACTCCTGTGATGTCACTGATGACTTTATGTAGTTGCAGATTCATTTGAATTAATGCTTTCTGCATCCGCAGTACGTGGCTGCTACTGCTTTTGATTAAGTTATCGCGGTGGCGAATGTAACTACGTAGAACACAACTTTGGTCATCAGGACGAAAGGAACCGGACAATAAACCATAAGTATGTAGCTGTTGCAACCATTGACAATCCAACACATCACTTTTTCTGCCCGGTACGGTTTTGACGTGATGGGCATTCACCAGTTTGACTTCGATACCCCTGGCTTCAAAAATTTGAAAGGCTGGTATCCAATAGACTCCTGTCGATTCCATCGCGATGGTGTCTATCCCACATTCCACTAACCATGAGGCCATCTCGATTAAGTCAGGGGTAAAACAGCCAAATTTACGTACATTCTGTGACGTTCGATCAGGTGGAACGCAAACCCAGTGTTCTTGTGAGCCAATATCTATACCTGCGGCATTTGGGTTAATCTGGGTGAAATTAGACATTTCACCCGCAACAGGTTTGCTTATCTTGCATCGGATCATTTAGATGACTCCTCTTGGCGCTCGAACGAAAGGAAGTGTCCCGATTGGTGGGCGGATGTGATCTTAGATTCTCCTCAACGGGATAGGGTAATAGCCCTTCACCAATGTCATAATCATCATGCCCACGACCACGCTCTGAATCAGGCTCAAAATCGCACTATTGATTTGTCGGTCTTTGACTCTCAGGACACAGGGATAATATATCCGACTGGCAACTTTTGGGCTAGCTTTACTGTTTCTGTGATTCATAACGGGCACGCCGGGCCCGTGGAACGCTCTGAAGAGGACT
>NZ_CACA01000161.1:0-1717 GCF_000180455.1 Kamptonema sp. PCC 6506 | reverse complement strand
AGGATTTAACTTCCTCATCTCCCTCATATCCCCCATCTCCTCTGCTCCCCCGCCCCCCTGCTCCCCTGCTCAAGAGTTCCCCATTCCCGTTAGGGATCAATCTTGGTAAATCTAAGGTGACACCCCTAGAAGAGGCTTCGACAGACTATTTAGGGAGTTTTAAGTTGCTCAAGGATTGGGGGGATTATTTTGTGGTAAATGTGTCGTCACCTAATACGCCAGGGCTGCGATCGCTTCAAGATGCCGACCAATTAAGCACAATTTTAGAGGGATTACAACAGGAAAATCGCGCTCTTAAGCCAATTTTAGTCAAGATTGCGCCCGATTTGGAGTGGGAGGCGATCGCATCTGTCATTAAATTAGCTCAAACCTACGAACTCGCAGGTATTGTCGCTACTAATACTACTATCCGCCGCGATGGACTCAAAACTCAAATATTGCCGCAAACGGGCAAACACATAAGCGAAGAAGCTGGAGGGATTAGCGGTACTCCCGTGCGCGATCGCTCTACAGAAGTGATACGGTTTATTTGGCAGCAAACTCAAGGCCAATTGCCAATTATTGGCGTGGGCGGTATTTTTACCGCTGAAGATGCTTGGGAAAAAATCGCGGCTGGGGCAAGTTTAATTCAAGTTTATACTGGTTGGATTTATGAGGGGCCCTGGATGGTGCGGCGGATTTTAGAGGGATTGTTACAAAAGTTGGAAGAAAGAGGTTTGAGTTGTATTTCTGAGGCCATAGGAATAGACGCAAATTAAAACTATAAATAGAAATAATGTAGGGTGGGCGCTCGCCTCAACCATCTATCGATGAAAGTAACAAGCTCGAAGTTGCGAGCGCCCACCAAACCCGCTGGCTGTAGCAGAGTTTTAGAGAAATGGTATTATATGAAATGACAGACAAGCGCAACTATGTACCTAAAAATCAATCTCAGTCTTGGGAAAATTACATAAATCCCGTTTCTAATTCTACTTTTTGCCTTTTACTGATAACCTTTGATTCTATGCTATCTAAATGGTTTTTACTGCAAGGGCGCTCTATTTTTTTGTTATTGATAGGGTTGGCAATCCTAACACCGATAGGGTTAAACTATTATGTAAAAATATTTACCAATTCCTACCGCTACAACGATCCTGCCAATATTCCCCCTGAAAATGTTGCCATCGTTTTTGGAGCCGGAGTCTGGGCAGATGGCACACCTTCCCCAATGTTAGCAGATCGAGTGCAGGCAGCCGTCGATCTATACAAACTGGGTCGTATTCGCAAAATCTTAATGACAGGAGATAACAGCAGCCCTTACTACAATGAGGTGAAAGCAATGATGATTTACGCTGAGGAAAAAGGTGTACCAAACAGCGATATCACTTTGGATTATGCAGGCTTCAGCACTTACGAAAGTTGCTATCGGGCGAAAGAAATTTTTGGTGTGAAACAAGCCGTTTTAATTACGCAATCTTATCACTTACCACGCGCTGTTTACACTTGCCGTGCGTTAGGGGTAGAAGCAGTGGGTTTAGGAACACCTGATTGGGGAAAATTCCGAAATAATTCTATGATTCAGTATAGCGTGCGCGAGGTATTTGCAGTGGTCAAGGCGCTCTGGGAGGTTCACATTACTCGTCCAAAACCCACTTTTATGGGGTCATTTGAGGGGATTCCAGGAATAGAAGATCGTAATTAAAAATGTAAGACAAATATCTTGACAGTTAAGACATTT
>NZ_CACA01000162.1:0-18473 GCF_000180455.1 Kamptonema sp. PCC 6506 | reverse complement strand
CCCTAGCCCCTAGATAGATGGCTCCATTGATGCTATAGCATCGGGAATTGTTTCTGAGGGAGCCTCAAATTCGCCAGTGATTACATATTCTAATCGCAGTTTCAACCAAGTAATGAATTGAGGATCGGTAGAAACGATCGCCACAGAGGGCTGAGGACATTTTGCCTTAATCTCTGCCATTTTCGGTGCTTCTAGAAAAACTGGTTGCTTCACCAACCAAAAATCAATTTCTTTTTCCTGTTCTTTATAATGACGAGTTCGCTCTTTAAGAACTTCTTCAAAAGGTTCTTCCTCAAGCAAAAACTTTTGGCTAGCTAAAACGTAGTAGTAGGTTTGCATTTTCCTTAGTAATAAAAAACAGTCAATAGTCAACAGTTAACAGTTAACAGTTAACAGTTAACAGTCAACAGTTAACAATCATCAAAATTCGCCTCGCATAGCTTGTTTCATTTCGCGGATGGCCCGCTCCAAACCAACTAGTACGGCCCGACTGATAATGGTATGGCCAATGTTGAGTTCTTCCATACCCTCAAGGGAGGCTACTGGGTGAACATTTGAGTAAGTAAGACCGTGACCGGCGTTAACTCGAAGACCGGAGGCGATCGCTAACTGACATCCCTGGGCCAATACAGCTAACTCCCTTTTCCGGTTGGCTTCAGCACTAGCCTCAGCATAGATACCCGTGTGCAATTCTATAAACTGCGCTGCGATCGCCGCCGATGCCTCAATTTGGATAGGTTCGGCATTGATGAACATACTGACGGGAATGCCAGCACCTTGTAACTTATCCACAACTTCACTCAACCGCTGCTGGTTCCCCGCGACATCAAGTCCTCCTTCCGTTGTCACCTCTTGTCGGCGTTCCGGTACCAGAGTAATGTAGTCCGGTTTGATATCGAGAGCGATCGCCACCATTTCATCAGTGGGAGCCATTTCTAAATTCAGGTGAGTCATCACCGTCTGTCGTAAAACACGAACATCCCGGTCTTGAATGTGCCGCCTGTCTTCCCGCAGATGCACAGTAATACCATCAGCACCGGCCAATTCTGCTAAAGCGGCCGCTGCTACAGGGTCAGGTTCCACCGTCCGGCGGGCCTGCCGAATCGTGGCAACGTGATCTATATTCACGCCAAGTGTAGGCACTCTCAACCTCTCTGTCATGTCCAGACTTTTTCGCCTCTTACTTTACCTCATTAGCTGTCACTTTTGATAGGTAGATGGCTATTTAAAGAGTTAAACCCAAAAAATATTCTTCTGTCAATATTGTTTTTGTGTTAGCTAAGTATAATTGTTGTGTCTAGACCCTCAAAAAAGTAGTATAATAAAATTTCTTATCGTTAATCTCTCCAACTTAAACTCACGCTCGCTCTGAAGACAGAGGATTGTCACCCTACCCGCTATGAAAGCACAAGCATCGTCAAAACTAAAAACTCTCGGAGCAGCAGCTTCCCAAGCAATTGAGAAATATTTCGAGAAAATCATAGCTCACGAAGCCGAAGTGCTCGCAGATCGAGACCCCGAAGAACTACACCAAATGCGCGTCGGCATGAGACGTTTACGCTCTGCGGTGACGGGTTTTGCTCCTGTTATAGATCTACCAAAAGAAGCCAACGAGAAAAGAATTGGTAAAATATCTCGTGTTTTAGGAGAACTCCGAGATTTAGATGTGATGCTCGAAAGCCTCCAGAAACGCTATTATCCAATTTTGCCATCTAAAGAACAAGAAATATTAGATAAATCTTTGCTGCACTTGCTCAAAGATCGGCACCGCGCTTTAAAAAAAGTTCGGGCAATCTTGGAAAATAAACATTACCAACTATTTAAAAAATCGCTGCGAGATTGGCTAGAAGAACCGCGCTATCATGGAATCGCACAGTTACCAATTGAGGATATCCTGCCAGATTTACTACTACCTCAAGTCAGCGAAATGTTTCTGCATCCGGGTTGGTTAATAGGTGTGACAGAGGAGGAAGGAGAGATTATAATCCACGAAGATATGACTTCGGAAATCCTAGAACAGAAATTGACAGAAGGAGGGGAAATTCTTCACGATCTCCGCAAACAAGCTAAACGAGTGCGCTATTTAATGAGTTTATTTACTGAATTTTACGGTGAGACTTACGAAGCTTATCTCGGAGATGTCAAAGCCATTCAAGAATATTTAGGGGATATTCAAGACAGTGAAGTTCTAGGAGAATTTCTAGCTGATATATTTGACTTTGATATCCAGAAACAGCTTCCCACCTTAGCAGAAATTATGGCAAAAAGTCGCTTTGAATCTTGGCAGAAATGGCAACTTTTGCAGCGGCGGTATCTTACTCCTGAAATTCGGCAAAATTTCCGCTCAGAATTGATTCGACCAACGGTGGGGGCTATAGAATCCTGATTACAAGTTAATTTCTGTCACGGCAATATTGCCAGAGAAACACACATCCACATCAGTACCGGGAGCGCGAGGGCGTTTCCCGTATTCCCCAACATAATAAAAATATTCCCCTTCAATCCGATATTCTACGGGCAAAGGTTGCGTAGAAAGCGGGCAAAAAACAATAGGTGGATCTGGTGTACCCGGTTGCAAATGGGGTAAATTTACATTCCAGAAACTACCCGGTTTTGGGGGAAGATTGAGTAACTCTGCTAAAACGCGAGATGTCCAGCGAGTTGCCAGATCCCAGTCAATTGCTAGAGGTTTTTTAATCCAGTGAGAAATTGCGATCGCGGGTATACCTAACATCGCCGCCTCGCGGACAGCGGCCACCGTCCCTGAGATATAGATATCCGCCCCCAAATTGCCCCCCGGATTAATGCCAGACAGCACAAATTTAGCTTGAGGACAAACGTGAGTTAAGGCAACGCGAACGCAATCAACAGGCGTACCGCCAATAGCATACTCAAATTCGGAGCGGCGATCGACATGAATAGGAATGTGAGTTGTAACTTGATGGCCGCAACCAGATAATTGACCTTGAGGAGCAACTATAAATACTTTGTCATTTACTGCTTTCAACAATGCCTGAATGCCAGGTGCATCTATTCCATCGTCATTGGTTAAAATGAAAGTCATATTACATTGTTAATTGTTAGTGGTTAGTGGTTAATTGTTAGTCGTAATTAGCAATTAAACGTAGGGTGGACGCTCGCTGCCTCAATACTGTAACTTATAGCTACATCCAATTAAAAATTAAACGTTAAAAATTAAGATTTTAAAATTTAATTTTTAATTTTTAATTTTAGCAGTTGAGAGCTTGATTTTTGGGAGTTGTAGGGTGGGCGATGCTGATAAATTATTCTGGACTCATGGACAGAGATTATAGTAGTGCAAACTCTATAAATGCTTGCTCGTCGAACTAACCTGCTACTGATGCTGACGGTTTGAAAATTCCAGAAATTTAGGTTATACAGGTACTTAAATCATACTCATCTTGAATATTCTTGATTCGGAAACTAGCATTAAATTTTTTCTTAAACTGAATTTGTAGCTGTTGTATAGTTGTTGCTTGTTGGGGTACTCGTGTAGACACAACAAAACATAGCTTCTTTATTTTTTGGGGATTTTTCGAGAGTAATCTAATTGTTGATTCTAATTGTTTAACAGCTTGTGAAGTATCGCTTCCCTTCAACTCCACATATATTTCTACTGTATCATAAGGAATAAGTGCGTAGTCGCAACGTAAAGTCTCATTGTCGCTGATAACGCAGCCATCAACCTTAATTATTAATATTGGGTCTTGATTCAGGTTGAGGAAGGTTATTTTACTTTTATTCTCCTGCAAGACAATTTTTTTGTCGGATCTATATTCCTCACATTCGGGAAGACTTTTCATATTACGATTCAAACTAAGTTTAGGAGTTTATCAAATTCAATAGCTAGTTCATCAGAAACAGAATCAATCACTCGTGCATCTATTAACCCAGTATCAGGACACACAATACTACTACATTTTCCATCGGTCAAAACATAGGCTGAGAGATCGGAAACATCTAATGATTTGTATCTAGATACAATCTCTTCTAGTTGATGTTGTATATCTTCGCTGGACTCTTGATAAAGAAGCCCAGCCTGAAGTAGATTATTAAGTGCTGTCAAGACATAGGGACTATGGGTAGTTATGAAGAATTGAAGTCGCTCTTTCCGAGAATTAAATACAGTAGCGATCAATTCGATAATATTACGCTGTGCGCTTGGAAATAAATGCGCTTCTGGCTCCTCAATATACACTGTTTGCCCGCCACCAGAGGAAGCTAGAAAAGGTAGTGCAGCTAGTATAATTGTCAGAGGCAATGTTTCCTGTTGACCGGAAGATGAGTTCGCAACACTAATGCGTCTTCCATCAGCAGCCTCCAGAAAATCTTTGCCTTTTTCATGTATATGCTTACCGCATAGAGACTTCTCTATTAACCTGTTTATTTCCTCTTGGATATCTTTCGTATATTTATCATTAATGCGATATTGTATACCTAAATTTTTTATAGTTTCGTATATTGAGCCAAATGATCTTAGAAATGGATCTAAAGTATTATTGTTTGACAGAAAGGAAAAAATATTGCTCTGAAGATTAGCAAAAAAGGAGCGACCAGCAGGAATAAAAAGCTGATTAAAGGCTGCCTCTCGACAGATAGATCTGCTTAGAGATTCTACCAAGTTATCTCTTAAAATTAGTCTGCTTAAAGATAACTTATCAAGATTAACATATTGAGTATTTTTTTCAGAGCTTGCCTCTCTTAATTTTTTCATTAAATTGCGTAGGTCTGTCAGTTCTTTTTTTAATAATTCTGAATAACTGAGGGAAATCCTACCTTTGGTATCTTGTCTTCTAATTTCTATAAAAACATTGGAAATTTCATACCTTATAAAAAAATCTTGTTTTCCCCAACAATCTTGAGGAAAATACTCCTCAAATTTCTTGGAATAGTTTAAATCCAGATTACGTTTTGTCAGCTCATTCTCGACAACAGATAAAACTTCCCAGACGAAGTTCTTAAAATAAAATAGAAGTTTGGCGCAAACACTTTTACCACTGGCTTGAGGGCCAATAAGTATATTTATTCGCTTGACTTCAATCTCTAAATCCTTGATGCCAGCAAAGTTTCTAATTATTAATTTTTCAGTCATAATTTTAACTCAAGCATGGTAAGGGATTATATCATATTTTAACATAAAACTTTTACATTCAGGGAAGGCGATCGCTGCCAATAAATTATCTCCCACTCATATTATGTCCGGCAAATTACTTGCGATCTGTCATTGTCAGGACTTACGCACCCAACCAAAGAAACCGGGTTTTTTTACGAAAATACTTCGTTATGACCGACAGATTATCTCAAAAACCCGGTTTCTGGAACCATGAGCGTAAGTCCTATAAGTCCTACTCAAGAAACTAGAAGTTGATAAATAGCGATCGCTTCATCTTTCCCTCTCACCTTCACAGAGTGATCTACCAATTGCAACCTAAAAGCCTCTGGATGTCGGATCGCACTGACGATAGACTCTGTTACCAACACCGCACAATT
Organism: Kamptonema sp. PCC 6506; assembly: GCF_000180455.1. Classification (NCBI taxonomy): domain Bacteria; kingdom Bacillati; phylum Cyanobacteriota; class Cyanophyceae; order Oscillatoriales; family Microcoleaceae; genus Kamptonema; species Kamptonema sp. PCC 6506. Next base: position 12,962 of record NZ_CACA01000162.1, on the reverse strand, counting down.
GTAATGTCTAGTCAAACCTTCAACTCGCGACGCGACATTTACCGCATCGCCGATCACTGTTGAATCCATCCGCGAAGTAAAACCTACCGTACCCATCACCACTTCCCCTCGATGAATGCCAATCCCAATGTCGATCGTCGGTAGATTTTTGCGCGATCGCCCTTGATTGAACTCTGCGAGGTTTTTTCGCATGGCTGCGGCTGCTTCTAGCACGCCGTCAGTCGCCTCATCTTCAAAGAGCGCCATAATCGCATCGCCGATATACTTGTCGATGAAACCCCCAGCTTCCTCGATCGCTAATCCCATACAAGCTAAATAATCATTTAAAAATATAAAAGTCTCCATCGGCGTTAACTGTTCCGACATTGACGTATAGCCTTTAATATCAGCAAATAAAATCGTGATTGTCCGCTTCGAGGCGGTACCAACTTGGATATTTTCAATACCCTCAGAGGCGATCGCGCTTAAAAATTTATTGGGCACAAACCGCTCAAACGATGCTACTGTTCTTTCTAACCTGCTAAACGACTTTTGCAAGGCGATCGACATCTCATTAAAAGAAGATGCTAAAGCGCCAATTTCATCACTAAGATTAATTTCAGCGCGATGATACCAATCCCCCGCCGCAATTTTAGCAGCACTCGTTTGCAAGCGCTGCACGGGCTGGCTGAGCTGCCTTGCTAATATATATGCCCCCGCCAGACCAAAACTGAGGGCAAAGGCCCCAATTGCTAAGGCCCGCTCGATCGCCTCATTCACGGCACTCTCAAGGGGTTTAAGGGAAATACCGATGCGAAAAGTACCGATTTTATCTCCAGAAGCAGTGCTAATCTCCGCCGCCACTTCGATGACGCGATCGCCCCGCGCCGCCCTCAAAGTACCTGTGGGAAACTCTATATCCCGCAGCACAAATGTCTCCACACCGAGGCTTCCTGCTTTGGAAAAGATGCCTGCATCCCTCATTGAGGCCGATCCCGCCAATCGAGTCGATCGCTTGCTGTACTGCTTTAAAGCTACCTGTGTCACGGCTAGCGGCACGACATCGGGTATGTACTGTTCTTGAAACTCAATCGGTGATGAAGCGACAATTTGATTAGAAGCGCGATCGTCTGAGACTAAAATATAGACAAAATCAGGATTTCTTTTCAGTAGCAAATCTAGATTCAGGCGGATTGTACTCCAATTTTGTACTACGAGTTCCTTTGTAGATAAATTGGCGAGTGCTACAGCCAGGGAATGCGCCGAAACTAACTTTTGTTCCCGGTAGCGATCGCCCTCACTCACCGCAGAGAACCACACCACCGCCCCGACAATCGAAACAATCAACAGCGTTGTTGCTGTCATAATTCGAGTGTGGATAGAGTGAAATAACGTTATTTTCATTTTTAGTTATTATTGATTAATAGTTAACAGTTAACAGTTAACAGTTAACAGTTAACAATTATTCAACATCAAGTTCTTCAACAAAAGTTAGCCAACGGCGATCGTCATCGATGGGGGTTTGAAAACCGCCACCGCTGTAGCAACTTGCAGGAATTGCCAGAGTAACGGGGCCTCCAAGTCGTGACGAGATTGGTTGGTAGCTGTCACCCCATCGCGTTACTAGCAGGATATCGCAGTCACGAACATCAGCCGATCGCAAGCGGATGGGATTTTTGGGATCGCGGGATACCGCAGACTTACCCTTAACAATAACTGCATCACGATTGGCGATCGCGACATTCCCCGCAGTGAGAACATCCCGCACCCGCACCCCGTGCAGCTTAACCTTGCCTATGGGCCACCCTTGGCGGTAGCCAACAGCCTCCTCAATAGTAATTTGCGGCAGTCGATCGAGAGCATTGCTGTCAAGGATGCGGTTGCCAATGCGTATTTGTGCGGGTTCATTGCCAACGATCGCGTGAGTGACATAAAATGCCCAAAATCTCTCCGCATACACCTCATGTAACTGCGGGTATTCGCTTTGAGGAAACACCAGAGATAAAGGGCCCCCTTCACTACGAGGAATTGGTCGGCCGTCACGCTCCACTGCTAGGATAATTGGATAGCGGCGTAAATCCTTGATGCTGACTGTTGAGCGAAAACCGTCATACCCCAAAAATGTGACATTGGTGGCCTCTGGTTTGACCCCCAAGCGATCGAGCAATTGCGAAACCACAATCCCTCGAAAATAGAGAATGGCATTCAGGTTTTTGCTATTGTGAGGCGAAGTGGTGTTAACGCGAGAAGTTGCCAGCGCTTCCAATTCACTCCAACTGAATCTCTGAGTACCTTTGGCAATTTGTCCGCTAACAAAGAACTCCCACTCCTTTACCTTGGTAGTCTTTGCCTGCTGTGCAACCATAGCATTGTTATTAGCGATCGCTTCGGCCCGCCATTGAGCCAACTTAGCCTCCTTTGGCCGCTGACTGCATCCGGGAAGCAAAATCGCCAATAGGGTGAGAAATGAGGCAACTCGGAAGGTAGGATTAAAAATAAATAAATTCGGCATTTTCTAGTCCCCATCTAGGGATTAAACATGATTTTACTTTCATTGTTTCCACTCTCTAGAATAATAGTTTTATTTTCTCCTTCACTTTCTCCTTCTCCTCCTAAAGTATGAGCGACCAACAGCCGAAAACTCAATTTTGGAAAAATTGCGGAATTTTTCTGAGTGGTACTCTCGTGGGAGCAGTGCTAGCTTTGGGTGGTGAGCTAGCGTGGAAACAAGTGCAGTTATCAAAAAATGAGGTAGAAATTCAGCTACCATCTGCAAATTCAACTGCGGTAAAGCCTGCTTCCTCTGCACAACAATTTACTATTCCGCCACCACCACCAAATACGCGATCGCAACCACTTGTAGCATCACCAACACCTCTAACTCAGCCTTCTCAAACTTCCCTGACAAATATTCCCAAACTCCCCTCAATCTCTCCCACACCCTCTCCTTCTCCAACTTTAGCTACAACTGAGCGCGTTAGCTTTGAAACTGGCGCTACAGGTACAACTGTTCGCGACACTTTACAAGCAAATCAATTAAAACGTTACACTCTTAATTGCAGCAGCAATCAGGAGATGACAGTAAAGATTGAAGAAGGAGCTGTTAGTGTAGATATTATCGCTCCTGATGGTGCAAAACTTGGCACTGCTTTCGGTACTGTTCAATGGCAAGGTAAACTATCCAATAGCGGCGATCATACTATTGAGATTTCGGCTCCAAATCAATCAAATTATGCTGTTAAAGTTGAAGTCAAGTAATTGAATTTGTTAATTGTAATTGCAAGGTGGGCGCAAGCCGCAAAAAGTTTGCGATCCATAGATATAGATCGTTTTTGGCTTCCGCCCACCCTACGTTTAATGTTGTCCACAAAGCTTAGCTACATTACTAATTGATAATGTTGGACGGTGGGAAATGGATCGTAAAAATGATGTAATAAAGCCCGCCATTCTTCATACTTTGGTGATTGTCGAAATCCAATAGTATGATCTTCTAAACTCTGCCATTGCACCAGTAGAATATAGCGGTTTGTATCTTCTATGCAGCGTTGAAGTTCGAGAGAAATATACCCTGGCATAGAAGAAATGATTTCTGAAGCTGTTTTGAAAGCTATTTCAAATTCAGCGGTTAAACTAGGTTTCACATCGAGAATTGCCACTTCTAAGATCATCAGCCTAAACAGTAAATTTTTGCAGGAGTGAGGCCAAATCTGTAACGCCGCCGTCTCGTCGGTAAAAGTACCGTCAATATAGCTGCAATACGTAATTGGTATAACAAACAGTTAACAGTTAGCAGTTAACAATAATACAGTTAACAATAATACAGGTCGCTTATAAAAAGGGCTATAACCTGACAATATTTTCATCCCAGGTTGAGTAACACGCAGAGTTAAGGAAAGCCTAACTTTTCCGCTAGTATTACGCAGGGATCGGTGAACTAAATCCTCCGTAAAAATTACAAATTCTCCCGGATGAAGTACAACTGGCAACGCCTGTTTTTCTAAATCGCTACCTATATCAAAAAAGTTATTTCCACTAAAAGGATCTGTGACTTTTATTGACAACTCATTGCTCATAATAGCAGTCGGTATATACTCAAATCCATTAGACTCATTAACTTCAGTAAGAGCGATATAAACATTAATACTTTTACCCACACCTTCTAAAAGCTTTGGATAAGAATCGCGATGCCAAAAAGGAATTAACTGCTGAGACGGATAATTTGCCCAAATTTCAGAACGCCATAAAATTAACTCTTCACCTAAATATTCTTTCAACTTTTGTAGCAATATTGTGTCTTGACACAATGCCAAAATTGCAGGCGAGTCCAGATGCCTTTCCATGTGAAATTCCTTTTTAATAGTTTGGATTAATAGCAACAATAAAGAACCAAACTCTAATTTAAACAGCAAACGAAAAAAGCTAACTATCAATAACTTTTTTGGTGGTTTTGGCAAAATATTTTGTAATGTTATTTTGGCAATCTCGGCAATTTCTACTTGATTCAAAGCCAGAGAATATGGTAAGCTAATATTAGAGTCATTTTCTCTTACTCTTGAAACTTTATTTTCCTGTGAATTGCCACCCGTCCACAGTAAACTACGTTCCCATAGTTCTTTAGCCAATTCAGTATCTTTAGCAAGATCGGGAAGCATAATTTCCTTACCTTTGCGATCGTAAAATCTACCGCTTACACCCTCAAAAATGGGATCTATTGCAGTTAAGATTACACCCGCAGCACCATCTTTAAGCGAAACACCTAAACCCAAATACCGACTCAATCGGTGTCCGAAGGTAATATTAGACTGCACAAACCCCGGATGCACTGCATTAACGCTCACATTGGTATCGCTTAACCGCCGCCCTAATTCCGCAGTTAATAATAATAAACATAGCTTAGAAACAGCATAAAGTTGAAGAAAATTTAATGGAGTTTTTTTAACTAAAGAGTCCCAATTAATTGCAGTTGGTCGCAAGGCTAAGTCAGAAGCCACCATCACAATTCTACTGGTGGCTGAATTTTTGAGGTTTTCCAGCAATAAGTAAGTTAACAAAAAATGACCGAGATAGTTAGTTCCCCAAATCATTTCAAAACCTTCTTTTGTTGTCCCAGAATTGTTGAAAATACCCGCATTATTGACTAATATCTGAAGAGGAAGCTGCTTTGACAAAAATAGATCGACAAATCTGCGTACCGAGTCAAGAGAAGATAAATCTAAAGGGAGAAATTCAACCTGGGGATTTCCACTTTTCTGACGGATATAATCGACAGCAATTGTGGCTTTGGCAATGGAACGACAGCCAATAAATACGCGATTTCCCAATTTTGCTAGACCTACAGCAGTCATCAGACCTATTCCAGAGTTTCCACCCGTGACGATGCAGACTTTCTGATTCTTAACCTGATTCATATTTTTCCTGTCAGGATTATCCGTTACCACAAGTGTTGAATGTTAATTAACATCTTATCAAAAAAATGCCTTCAACTTGCTCGCTAATTTTTACCCTCGTCTTTAGATAGTAATGGAAAAAAGAGAGCGAAATTTTATTAAAGTCAGGACTTACATTCCTGGGCCTAGAAACCGGGTTTTTGAGAGAATCTGTAGGTAACAACGAAGTATTTTCGTAAAAAAACCCGGTTTCTTTGGTAGGGTAGATAATCTTCCCTAAAGTTTTGGTAGACTACAAGAGCAATAATAACTTAAATTTTTATACATCAGCAAAGAAACGCATTCCCGAAAAACTTGCCCCCGATGGAACGCTACAATAGGCAAGTATAATTATTGTAATAGCGATCGCACCCAAAACCAACTTAAACAGGACTAACGCACTGAGGGCGAAAAATCAAAGCTTGAGATTGCTTCACTACTTTTGCACTACTACCCCGAAACCATTAACAAGAGCGATCGCGACATACCGAATCCAGCGCATTAATTTATCCTCAGCTACCCAAATGGGTTTTACCTAATTTTAGGATAAATAGAGAATTTAATTATAAGATTTTTAGAATGGGAAAAAGCAATCGGCTTTTTTTACTGCGGTGGACGGTTGACTCGAATCAATTTCCCCGTCAATATTTCTTCCGCAGAAATAGCCTCATTAATTCGCGTCGCTAACCTCTGAAAATTTAACTCTTCCGTGCAAACAATGATACCAGTATGGTTGGGGTGCGAGCGATGCAGTTTCATATAATCGCGACGATTTCCCGTCAAAACCGTTCGCTCAATACTAACAGCAAAAGCTAACACTTCTTCGTCAGGAATCCCCTGGTTTGCTTTGCCGGCTTCCTGTACTGTTAATACATCGTGACCCAAAACGCGCAGGAAAGCTACAACTTGCAGGGGGAAATTTTCATCGGTGTAAAGACGTGCCACTTTTCAAACTTCCTCATTTTCTTGCATAACTTCATCATTTTCTCTAATTGCTTGTTCAATTTCATCTGGATAAGCATCAGCATAAGCCCACGCATTTACCAAATCAGCAGCAGTCAGATGTGGGAATGCTTCTAGGATAATGGCATCCGAACCACCTAAACGACGATAATTTATCAGCGACCAAACGGGTATGCGAGTATTGCCAATACAAGCATCACCACCGCAAACGCCAGGAGTTTTTTTTATGCCTAGCGAGCCGCTGCTTACGCTTTGAAGTAAAAATTCTATAGCTGCGGCTTTATCTGCGATCGTTAAGGCAGCAAGATCGATTTTCAATTCGGTTATTGTCATTGTTTACTATCTCATTGATACGAAAGTAATATTGTTTACTCTATTATAATTATAGCTAATTCACCTCTCCAAGTCAACCTGCTTAACTTCCTCCAAAGAAACGCATTCCATAAAAACTTGCCTACTATTGAAGATACTATAGGCAAGCATAATTATTGTAATAGCGATCGCGCCCAAAACCAACTTAAACAAGACTAACGCACTGAGGGCGAAAAATCAAAGCTTGAGATTGCTTCACTACTTTTGCACTACTACCCCGAAACCATTAACAAGAGCGATCGCGACATCACCTAATCCAGCGCATTAGTTTATCCTCTCCTACCAAGATCGATTTTACCTTATTGCTGGTATAATTAAAATAGTCGAGCAATGGGTACTAAGCCAGACAAAACTTTACCCAACTCCCAATTCCCATCATTAATTCCTCCAGAAAGCTGTGGTTGTACAAGTATCCGATAGCACCTACGAAACGAAAACTCAGGAAATCGCCAAACAACTCCTGAGTGCTACCCAAGAAAAAAAGCGCTCCTTTTTTGGCCAATTACAAGACCAAATGCGCTGGGATGATAAATTACTAGATTGGGCGATGGCCAGTCCCGGCCTGCGAGTGCAATTATTCCGATTTATTGATTGTTTGCCTGCACTCCGTAGCAAACCAGAAATTGCCCGTCACTTGCAAGAATACCTAACAGCAGAAGAGGTAGAATTGCCAGAAGCACTTAAAAAATTGCTCAATTTTGCGAATGCAGATTCTGTTCCCGGACAACTCGCCGCGACAACAGTTGCACCTGCTGTAGAAACCCTAGCGCACAAATATATTGCTGGGGAAAATATCAAGCAAATTATCAAAACTCTAGAACGACTGCGAAAGGATAAAATGGCTTTCACAGTTGACCTTTTAGGGGAAGCAGTAATTACTGAAGCTGAAGCACAATCTTATCTAGATCGCTACTTAGAATTAATGGCAGAATTGACCAATGCAGCTAAGAATTGGTCGCCTGTAGATGCGATCGATCAAGCTGATGGTGAAACTTTGCCGCGAGTTCAGGTTTCTGTTAAGTTAACGGCATTTTATTCTCAGTTTGACCCCCTGGATGCTAAAGGAAGTCAAGAAAAAGTAAGCGATCGCATTCGCATTTTACTCCGTCGCGCTCAAGAATTGGGCGCTGCCGTTCATTTCGACATGGAACAATATGCTTATAAAGACATAACTTTAAGCATCCTCAAACAGCTATTGTTAGAAGAAGAATTTCGCAGTCGCACAGATATTGGCGTGACTATGCAAGCTTATCTGCGCGATAGTGAAGATGATTTAACTGACCTAATTTCTTGGGCAAAATTGCGCGGATTTCCCCTAACTGTGCGGTTAGTTAAAGGCGCTTACTGGGATCAGGAAACTATCTTAGCAATGCAGAAAGATTGGCCGCAACCAGTCTATAATGATAAAGCTGCTACTGACGCAAACTTCGAGCGGATGACGCAAATATTGCTGGAAAATCACGAATATTTGTATGCAGCAATCGGCAGTCACAACGTGCGATCGCAAGCAAGAGCAATTGCTATTGCGGAAACCCTAAATATCCCCCGCCGCCGCTTTGAAATGCAGGTTTTATACGGCATGGGAGATAAGTTAGCGAAGATATTAGTCGAACGCGGCTATCGAGTGCGAGTTTATTGTCCTTACGGCGATTTACTACCGGGAATGTCTTATTTAATTCGCCGTTTGTTAGAGAATACAGCTAACAGTTCATTCCTGCGCCAAAGTTCAGAAGATAGACCAATTGAAGAATTATTAGCCGCACCAGTTGCTAACGGGAAAGATGCCTTAGTTTACGATCGAGTTTTCCCCAATGTCGCCGATACTGATTATGCTGATGAAAAATTACGGGAAGCAGGACAAAAAGCTATGGAATCAGTGCGACAACAGTTAGGTAAAACCTATCTTCCTTTGATTAATGGCGAATATCAGACAACAACAGAAACAGTTAATTCTGTCAATCCTTCTAATCCCAGTGAAGTTATTGGTAAAATCGGATTGCTTTCCGAGGAACAAGCAAAACAAGCACTAAAATCAGCAAAAGATGCTTTCCCCAGTTGGCGGAAAACACCAGTTAGACAGCGTGCAGGTGTATTGCGAAAAGCCGCTGAATTAATGGAACAGCGCCGACATCAGTTATCAGGTTGGATGGTGTTTGAAGTTGGTAAACCCTTGCGAGAATGCGACGGTGAAGTTTCAGAAGCTATAGATTTTTGCCGCTACTATGCCGATGAAATGGAACGGTTAGAAGATGGTAAAAATTACGACGTTGCGGGAGAAACTAACCGCTACCAATATCAACCGCGCGGGATTTCCTTAATAATTTCTCCTTGGAATTTCCCCCTCGCAATTCCTGTGGGGATGACAGTAGCATCTCTGGTTGCTGGTAATTGTACTTTGCTCAAACCAGCGGAAGTTTCATCAGTAATTGCTGCCAAAATAGCTGAAATTTTGGTTGATGCAGGTGTGCCTCAAGGCGTATTTCAATATGTCCCTTGTCGGGGTTCGTCGGTAGGTGCTTATATGGTGAAACATCCCGACGTTCAGATGATTACTTTTACTGGTTCTCAAGAAGTCGGTTGTCGCATTTATGCCGACGCTGCGATTCTACAACCGGGACAAAAACACCTGAAGCGAGTAATCGCAGAAATGGGTGGAAAAAATGGGATCGTCGTCGATGAAAGTGCCGATTTAGATCAAGCAGTTGCAGGTGTTGTGCATTCTGCTTTTGGTTACAGCGGCCAAAAATGTTCCGCTTGTTCGCGAGTAATTGTGGTGGAATCGGTGTATAATACTTTTGTGACGCGGTTAGTAGAAGCTGCGCGATCGCTTAACATTGGCCCCGCTGAAATTCCCAGTACCCAAGTTGGCCCTGTAATTGATGCTAACGCACGCGATCGCATTCGCGAATACATCGAAAAAGGCCGCGCCGAAGCGAAAGTTGCTTTAGAGATGCCCGCACCCGATAATGGTTATTTTATCGGCCCAGTAATCTTTAGCGAAGTATCCCCCACAGCAACAATTGCCCAAGAAGAAATATTTGGCCCAGTATTATCCGTAATTCGGGCGAAAAACTTCAGCGAAGCACTAGCAATTGCTAACAGTACAAACTTCGCTTTAACCGGCGGATTATATTCTCGCACCCCTTCCCATATTGAACAGGCAAAAGCAGATTTTGAAGTCGGCAACCTGTATATAAATCGGGGAATTACTGGTGCAATTGTATCCCGGCAACCCTTTGGTGGGTTTAAGCTTTCAGGAGTGGGTTCTAAAGCAGGTGGCCCCGATTATTTACTGCAATTTCTCGAACCCCGCACTATCACAGAAAATATCCAGCGCCAAGGATTTGCACCCATAGAGGGAGTTGATTAGGTACCTCCAATAAACATTGTGAGGCAGGCATCTTGCCTGCCTTTGACTGCCGTTACATTTATCTTCATTTTTTAATATAACTTTACAATATAGCTAATTTTCCCGATTTTAGTATTAATTATTATTAAAATTCTAAAATTTTTCCTGGTTTCACCCCATACCATCCCAGCCTAAAATGACCTCTCAGCCCTTCAATATTAGGGAATAAAGACGCGATTTAGCCATTAAGGTTAGATTTTGGTCAACAACTAGCAATATTGGCTTTCAGAAGCGAGCGTAACTCTTGACAAGTTTACCGATTGGTAGTCCCGTTTACAACGGATGGGGATCGCCAAGTGTTACCTTTGCTATATCACAACTTGTTTTAGCGTGAAGCTCCTCAGCAGTTATGGCTCAAATTCTCGATCCCCTACCTTCAAACAGCTCTGGTAAGATTCTCTGCTGCTATGTGAATGCTACCAGCCAAATCCAGATTGCACGCATCACCAATATTTCCAACTGGTACTTCGAGCGAGTGGTGTTTCCAGGTCAACGCCTAGTATTTGAAGCATTACCCGCAGGACTGATGGAAATTCATACTGGGATGATGGCCAGTGCCATCTTATCAGACAAAATCCCTTGCGATCGCCTACAAATCAACGAAGGGCCCTACTCGACAATCAACCCATCCACCCAGTCTACAGGCGCAACTACTACCACTCCAACGAGGAATGCACCGCGCCCTAAATCCAGAGAAATACCAGAACCTTTACCCATGCCTGCTTTAACATTAATTGACTGAGGTTTAGTTCTGTTTTTTGGATTTATCTCAGTTTCATCCACAGGCAGGAATACTATGCAAAGATTTGATTGAAGACTTTTTAGCATTTGAGCGATGTCAGCAGACTCCAATCAACCATTACCTTTGAAAGCAGAATTCCCTGCGGTATTTCACATTTCTCCTTTAATTCGCATTACTTTGCTCAGTCTTTATGTGGCCCTGACATTGCCTTTACCTTTTTTATCAGAGGTGACAGCAGCACCAGTACCGCCAGCATTATTGTGGGTAGGTATCGGTTTGGGTGGCGTGGCGATATATGCAACTCTGAGCGAAATGGTGATATTAAACGAAGAAGAGATTCAAGTATCATATCCCAAATGGGTGCCTCGTTTTTATCGACAAGGTTGGTCGCTACCTTGGAATCAAGTAAAAGCTCTTAAACCTCGAACTACTGGTCAGGGTGGTTTAGTCTACTACTTTTTGAGCGATTCTGGTCAAGGTTATTTGTTACCAATGCGCGTGGCCGGATTTGCTAAATTGGTGCGGTTGGTGGAAGCAAAAACGGGGATCGATACAGCGGATGTCCGCCCTTTGTCGCAACCTTGGATGTATTTGATTTTGTTGGTGTGTACGGTGTTATTGTTGTTAGTTGATGTCTGGACTATTGTCAATGCAGCTTTGTGATTTTTTGCCACAGATAACCACAGATAAACCCAGATAGTTTTTAAGTTTGAGGGGTAAATTTTACTTGTAGACCGTCACGGGGATGGGGTGTTGGTACTGTAATTAGAGTTAGGTCTTGATTAGGTAAAAGTTCCCAGTTAAACTCGCGCACAATTCGCGCTGCAAATAGTTTCATTTCTAACTTAGCAAATTCTTTACCTAGACATTCTCGCAAACCGCCGCCAAAAGGTACATAGCTAAATGGTTTAGAATTTGCTGAGTGTTCCGGGTTAAAACGTTCGGGGTCAAATTTTTCTGGTTCGGGGTAAACTTGACTATCTTTATGGGTTTGATTAATCTGATAAAGAATGTTCCAACCTTCAGGAATTTGATATCCGTTGAACTCACAAGAGCGAATTACTTCCCGAAAACCGCCACCCACTGGAGGAACTAACCGCAGCACTTCTTTCATCACTTGCTCTAAGTATGGCATTTGTTTGAGCTGTTCGAGAGTTATGGGTTCGCTTGGGGGAAATTGTTGTTGTTCTTCCCTGACTTTTGCCATGATTTGGGGGTGTTTAGCTAATTCCAGGCAAAAAGATGCAATTGCAGAAGTTAGAGTTTCATGTCCAGCAAATAGTAGTAGCAAAACTTGGTCTTTCAATTCTTCTAAACTGAGGCTATTTCCTTCTTCATCTTTAGCGGCAATTAGCAAGCTTAAAGCATCTTTTCCAATCTCTGGTTCTTGCTGTCGCTGACGGATAATGTTTTCAATTTCTACTAATAGTAATTTGCGAGATTTCCAAGCGCGACCAAATTTTGTCCAAGGCAAACGTAGGGGAATTGTAAATAAACCTTCACACCAAGTTTCAAAGAAATGACCTAAGCTTGTCTGGGAACCAGAATCAAGTCCTACCAGCAATTTTGCCGCGATATCAAAAGTATAGTTTCTAAGTTCTGGATACCAAGTTAGCGTACCAATTTTTCCCCATTTTTGCAGGTATTGATGAGTGATTTCTTCCATAGCGATAGTGTAACCAGCTAGCGCTCTTGGTTGAAATGCTTGATACAATAATTTGCGGCGTTTTTGGTGGTCTGACCCTGTTTGTAAAGCTAAAGATAAAGGGCCTAAAAGTGCTTTGGTACTAGGTGGCCAGCTAACAGTAAAATATTGATTTTCATTGGTCAATATAAACATATTTGCCTCTGGGCCGTAGAGGAAAATGGTAGGCTGTCCTAAGAGGCTGGTTTTGAAGATTGGCCCGTATTGTTGGTGACGTTTTCTGGCAAATTGAGAGTCACGCAAAAAGTTTATGGTATCTCCAATTAGTGGTAAACCAAAACTACCAGGAGGTAAGGGAAGTGGGTTCATAAGAAGGGGCTAGGGGCTAGGGGCTAGGGGCTAGGGGAAGAGATGGGGGAGCAGGGG
>NZ_CACA01000163.1:0-4329 GCF_000180455.1 Kamptonema sp. PCC 6506 | reverse complement strand
CCTAAACTGCTGTTTTATTACAGCAAACGGTACTTGACACTTGGTAAACAAGTGGCTAGCTGAGAGTGCTTAGGCATGGACGCTGGTTTTGCATAACTAACACACGCCATCAGGCAGAACGATTGAAAGTGTGCGAGCTTTCCAATTCACACAGCACTTGCAATCGGAATGTCAAGATGAATCCGACTACTATTGATAGCGATAATGCCCCTGCTCAAAAACGAGTGGGGTGTTGTCGCGATTTTCGTTTAACCAGGGTCGCTAATATAACCCAAGTCAATCTCCTTCTTAAAGGAGATTTAGTTGTTCCAACGCCTTTATTTCAGATGGGCTGAAAGTTTGGCGTTAGGCAAGAGCATCTTTCACCAGGCGAGTTAATAGCAGAATGTTAACTAGCTGGCTTCCCCCCCAATGGCTGACCCAGTGGGATAATGCCTCGTGCTACCTGCTCTACCAGCTCTGACCTTGACACTCCAAGCTGAGAAGCCAATTCCTCAAGGTTGTGGATGGCTGTTTTCGTTAGTGCCAAGCTAACTTTTTCCTTGGGCTCAGAATATAACCCAGGACGACCAGCCTTGTTTTTTGCCTTCTCCTCTGTCATGTCTTGCGAACCAGTGCAGCATCGATAGTTCAATATTACCCGATCTTTTAATTAAGTGGTAATTAATCAGAAGTAAAGGTTTGTAACTTTTACTGCTCAGCGACCTTTTTAATTACCAAGGTTAAGTTTAGGCCTAACTAGAGTAGCTTGGCTTGTGAAACTCTTAAAACTTGTCAAGCTTTAAGGATTTTGATATCTCTATATTACACTTAATTTAGGAGTATTAACCTCAACTTAGATCAATGGTGGCTATAGACTTACGACAGGCTCAAAGGTATCAAAGGATTGAAACTATACGCAGAAAGCCATTGGAGCCTCAAGATTATTGTGCAAAATGGATTCCCAAATACTATGGGAAGCAGCCCGGCGAATGGGGCTACAGAGCAGCCTGTGTTCGTGAAATACAAAGGGTTACAGAGTTGGACGACAGGACAATAGAAAACTGGGGTAGAGACTTTGCCAAGTGCCCTAAGTACGTCCATGTCATGTTAAGGATGGCAGATATCATCAACCAAATGCGCGATCTAGCTGGATTACCTCCCAACTTTCCTTTAGAATAATACGCATAAACTATGTGTAAGGTCCTTGACCCGTCCACAGAGGCGGGTTTATTTTTGAGTACAGGAGGCGTGGGCTAATTTCCCAATTCCCGAAAATCAGCCCACACAAGAATCAGACTTTCAGCCGAAGTCGCCCACTGTCACACAGAAATTCGCCCACTGTCATATATGGGGAGAGAGAGAAAAAACCCGCCAGAAGACCCAACAGTTGAAGCTGGGGTAGTTGAATCGATTGGAAGCATCAAGAAACCTCGGTGGTATCGATACGAAGTCAAGTGGCTGTTGGGAAGAGGGAAATCCATGCCAGAAACCACCTTCAAAAGACGATTAATGCTTCTGGAAGAGGAAGTCCCAGAATTCAACAAAACCCCGTATCACCGCCAATTTTCTTCTTTCCAGGTGTGGTGTTTAGTCACCCAAGAAACCTGGCTTAAAGAAGCCAATTACTGCATTGATTCCGTCCGCAAACGACTAGCCAATGAAGGATTACCAACCCATGAGTACAACGAACAATGGCGACCTAACAATTGACCGCAAAGACATCAAAACCACTTGGGGATTGCCCAAAGTTTCAGATATCACCAACGCCCGCAGAGCACTAGGACAACCAGACTGGCAAAACTCCAAAATGTCTGAAGCCGATGCCCTTGAAATCAATCAATATTTCTCCTTAGTTTTAGACAAAAAACTCTCACCCGATGATGCCATTTTACAAATAGCATCATCCCGAAACGGACGCAGTGCTTACTGCAACGAAATCGACCCAGATGCTATAGCTAAACCCTCCGATGCCAAGCGAGACGAAACTGAAGACAAAGGTGCAGCCATGCAAGCACTTATTGAAGCCACACAGCAAGGCAACATTGGCCTCGCCGAAACAGGCTCACAAATGGCAAAAGCTAACATTCAAGCCTTAAAAGTAGGTTACGTCACCACTTTAGTTACCGAATTGTCCGACTTTGGCAACAACCTTCGCAGCAATTTAAACAGTTTATCCGAGGCAGCAGCAGCCACCCCTTTAGACTTGAGGGAAGCCAAACTTCCCACCCCCAAGTTAGCAGTACCCGTAACTTCGAGTGCCTTAGAACCTTACAAAACCACCCAACGGCAACAGTCAGCAGGGCTCTGGTAGAAGCTCATACAGAACTAGGAAAAACCCTAGCTCTACAACAAAAGCAACTAATAGAACAGGAAAGAAATAGAGCAATTGGCATCACCAGCTTGACAATGTTGAGCGGCGTTGCAGTTGGCAATAGCACCCCAATCGGCAGTTTAAGTGGAGCCTTTATCGCCTTAGCTATTTGCCTTTCCTGTTTCCTAAAACCTCAAAAAACAGAGCCCAAGCCCTCCAAGCTTCCCCCACCATCAACTGAGGTAATTATCGGTGCAACTGACGTTTTTATCGGTACAGATGGCTTAGCTATCTCCCAACAACAACAAGAGAAATAACATGGACGTACAACCAAATCCACCCCAACCAGAATGGCAACCACCACCATACCCACTGACTTTTGAACAACAAAAAAAACGCCCTAAATTTAAACTATCACCAATAGCAATTCGATTGATTGCAGTTGGTGCGGTAGCACTACCCATTGCCGGAATTATCGGCTATTGGACTTTCAACAGTCAACCTCAAAAGAAAGTAGCACCAACCACCACTTTTAACCCCCAAACATTAGTCAATCAACTCGATACCAACTTCCTCCAAGACCAACAACAAATGAACCTATTTATATGGGGTGACGGCGTTGGGGAACCCGGTCAATGGCAGCGATTAATCCTAGCAGAAGCTCAGAAAAAAACTTTCAACATTGACAAACAAAGAGAGGATAAAAAACATCCCTGCCACCGCATGAGCCGCGACGGATGTTTTGACTTAGTAGAAAGTCGCATAGAAACAGATTGGAATCAAACAGCAATTCGACTTGACTATCCGAGAATGGCTGCTGCTTTATTTGAGTATTGTGCAGTGCTGCAAGCTCGTACTGGACAAGTTTCAACAATTGCCGATGTCCAGCCTAATTTAATGATAGCAGCTATGCGGAAACTAAGAGAAAGCCGCACTCTTTATCTACAACAATCTGCTGAAGCTTTATCAGGTAAACAAATAGAAGAACAGCGAGAAGCCGAACGAGAATTCAATCGGGAACAGGAGGTGAAACAGCCATGAAATTTAATCGAGAACAAGAGGTAAAACAGCCATGAGATTTAATCGAGAAGGAAGGTGAAACAACCATAAAATTTAATCAAAAACAGGAGGTCAAACAGCCATGAATAAATGGGTAATAGGGTGTATTGCTGCTGGATGTTTTATTGGTGCATTAACTATTGGGTATTATGCTACCAAAACTCAAGATGTGTTGACAGAACGAGATGTACAGTTGTGGCAGCAAACTGACAAGTTATACGCCACTTCTAAGCCTCCAGATTGGAAACCAATTGGCATCGCTATCGCTCTAATTGGTGTAGGAACTGGCTGCTATCACCTCTACAAAGTGCTGGAATTAGAGTCACAACAAATAACGCCTGGGCAACCCGGACAACAGCCTCCAAGCTCTCCTAATAGTCCAGTCTATCCTAATAGTCCAACATCTCCCAACAGCCCCATATTTCTCACTCAAGCAACCTACTCAACTGATGCTGAAAATAAAGCTTTTGACAAAGCTTTTAACCACAGATTAGAAGAGTTGTGGATGTTACTAAATCAACCTGAAACTAAGTGGGTTTTGTGCTTACTAGAACCCCCTGCTTTGCTCGTAAAAGGAGGTCAAGGAGCCTTCAAAACCACCTTTGTTAGCTTCTTAATCTTACTAAGAAAATTGTACTGCGGACACAGCTTAGAAGTGAGTGACCCTCACGCTCATCAAAATGAGGATAAATGGTTTGCTTGTCGTTTAGTTGGACACGAACAAAACTATGCGGCAATTGCGGCTCAACTCTCTAATTATTATAAGCGACTCAAAACCCGCAATCTCAATTCTCCTCCCATTACTTCAGTATGGGATGAGTACACTAATTATGCTACTCGTATCCCTGGAAATGGTGTAGAGGATTTCTTGTTTTCCGTCTTATCTGATGCCAGAAAAGCTAGAGAATTTCCTATCTTAATCAGCCATACGGACAAGAAAGGTGGCACGGGTAATAGCAAGCGTACAGGCGAACATC
>NZ_CACA01000164.1:0-18199 GCF_000180455.1 Kamptonema sp. PCC 6506 | reverse complement strand
ATTTTTTACATTTTTTGTAGGGATCGCCAATCCCCGATCGCCTTCTGTGGCCATAACCAGTTTTTGCTCAAAGAAGTAGGTTGAAAACTCTCCGCATCACTCGCTATCACCTGTTCCCGGAGTCTACTTGCTTCGTGCAACAAATCAGTCCGCTGCTGAGGCGACAATCCTCGATCGCGTGCCTGCTGCATCCTTACTAATCCTAATCCAGCATAAGCAGTTAGCGCTTCCTCACTTCTTGTCGAAGGTATCGCCGGGCCAGAAGCAACTGATTGCGGCCCTGTCCTGACAGTTGCTTCCACTAAATCCAGCACTTCCAACCAAACTTGATAAGCTTGATTTAAATTGCCTTCCACATATAAAGCAAAACCCAAAGCATTGCGATACTCCACCGACTCTGGCCGCGATTTCAGAGCACTTTCCCAGTAACGCCTAGCATCATCAACACTATATTTATTATTATTTTGGTCAGATTGAATCGATTGCCAAGCTAAGCGACCCCAGAGAAACTTAATTTCCGGGTTGTCCGGCGCTGTTTCCGAAGCCGCCGTGAGAGCAACTTCAGCGTGTTTTAGCGCTTGTCGCCGTTTAGGATCTAAGAGTTCTTCTACAGCTTGTTGTCCTTCAGAAAGCTTACCTTGATTAAACTTTTGGATTGCGATCGCTTGCACCTGAGAACTACTAGCTACTTTGAGATTAACAACCTCCGCGTTTGGGCCCACAGAGTCCGTAATTGGTGGTAATGCGATCGGCAACATTTCCCCAGGTTTGGGCCCTCGGTTTTGCCAAAACCACAAACCCAACACCATTGATGCCACAATACCCGTTGGAAATAAGCAATAAGCCCATGCTAAAGATTTTTTCTTGTGTTTTCCCGCTTTCACAGGGGATGGTTTTAAACGCGCCGATTTGCTAGGTAATTGCTCTGCCTGCGGATTGGGCTTTTGGCGAGAATTGGTATTAGCAGGTTGTGGGATTTGAGATGGAGAATTTCGCTTAAACGACGAAGGAACAGAAGAAGGACTTTGAGATTGAGCAATACTGTTACTATGCTCCTGTTTCTGTCTCCTCTGACTTAAAGCCTCCTCTCTTTGGGATTCATTATTAGCTAGCTGATGCCTGAAATTAGCAATTAAAGCTGAATTTTCAGCCTCATTGCCCCAATCATCTTCGTCATCAGCGAAATCCCCAAAGTCTGTCACCAAAGGACTTTCTATTTCCTCATCAGGCGCAAGTCCGTCGTATCCAGCCAGATTTTCCTCTGATTGCTGACCGTGACGGAGAGCAGGATAAGATGGCGGATAGCTCAAATTGCCTGTTAAAGTCGCATCTACTCCCTTCGCTTGAGCCCAAATCCCAGTTTGCGCCCCAGTCAGATAGCCGTCAAAATCTGAATGCAGATACAGAATCGGTAAGGCCCAGTACAACTGATGAGAACCGTAAGCAGAAATTAAACCCGCCCTTGCTCGGCTCAAACTCAGATCCACCGGATAACCTTGATTCAGGTTGCGGTAAAATAAGCGCGTCAGAGTTAAAGCTACTTCATCGGGAATGCGTTCGGCCATCGCTAACACCGCAGGAATGCCGCGCTTCACCAGCGCTTCTGCTAAATTGCGTTCTCCAGTGTCATCCCCATCAAAGCGATCGCCATAGGCACTTCGACAGGAATTGAACACGGCCATTTGAATGCCATTGTTAGCTAATAAACCTGCTAAATCATCGCCACTTAAGGTTTCAGTTAAACCTGTCCTGTCGCTGACCAAGTAAAGTTCGCCGCCTCTAGCTGCGAGATTGCTGTGACCGGCATAGTGTAGAACTTGATATTGTCCTTGTTCTAAGGCTTGAGTAAGCTGTTCGCGATCGGGTTGTTCTAGGATTGTTAATTGAATTTGCGGGGCATAAACATTATTTTCAAGAGTAGCCCGGTTTTGGAGTTCCTGTTGGAGGTGGAGGGCTTCTCTTTTGAGCTGTAAGCTGTCTTGGTCGTTGGGGGCCGCGATCGCCATTAATATTTTTAGAGGCTGCTGAGGCGCAAGTATTCGCCTCTGCTTGAGCAAACTGACACCCGGTTGATAGCGGGAAAAAATCACATCCGTACCAGTAGCCAAAGGGCGATCGGCAGCGTGCAAAACCTCCCAAGGCAAACGCGGCAAACGTCGGCCTTTGAGTCCCAAACGCAACTGCAACACCTCTCGGCGGTGTTGGGCGATCGCTTGGGCGCAAGTCCAGCTATCCCGGAGATTGCCTTGAAATAGCCCATTATAAAGCTGTTGACCGAGAGCCGTCAGATTCGGTCTAGGACTGGTTTTGAGAGATGGGGTGGCAATTTCTGGTTTTGCCTTCCTTTGTCCCTGTGCGATCGCAACTTTTCCCTCAAGCAAACCTAGCAAGGGGTCATTCATCAGTTGTTCGGCAAGGGTAAGCCACTCTGCTACTGGCCAAGTCACTAATTCTTCTGCCAATAGTACGCCAGGTGCAACCCTTTCCGTCCGCACGAGATATTCATCTTCCCCAACTGGGGTAACAGATAACAAAAATTCTTGGGTCACAGATTTAGTGCCCTCCCGATCGATTCTTTAATTGCCCCTGTGTTTATGGTCTGCATTAGCAATTGCTAAGCCTCTCTATGACTAATTATGACGAAGGAAGAAGGAAGAGAAATCTCCCCTTTACCTCAATAAGGTTGAGATCGGACAGTTGTGGAGGCTAAAGCCTGTGAAAAACAGATACTGCGATCGCTTCGTTCCTCGCAATGACAACCGCTAACTGAACCCTATTGCCTTTACCCTTTTCTCCTTCCCTTGCTATTTGACGCAGAAACCGGGTTTTTGGCCCCGCGTCTGCAAGTCGTAGCTAAATCAATAAAAGTTTCTTGATATAGTGGTGGGAGATAAGCGATCGTACCTATAAGTTGGTAATTTCTTAGACTTTCTGAGCTTTTCTAAGTGTTAAGTTCGCGATCGGGAAATTAGCACTCAGCAGTCACAACTCAAGACTAGAAACTTTTTTGCCTTTCTCTCACCGTTGCTGACATTTTGCACCCTTGCCAAACTTTGTCTCAAACTTTAGTCCTTAACTTCTAGGGTAAAGTCTCGTAAAGGAGATTTCCCACCGGATTTTTAGTCCTGTTTAAAGGAATTCAGGCATTAGGCCTGTATTTCAGGGTAATTCTGAAAATTTTTTAACTATTAATTGTTAACTGTTAACTGTTAACTGTTAACTGTTTGATATACTGCTTCAGTACAGGTGGCAAAGTATAAAGATTGTCTTGTTTTTCGATGAAGCAACGCCGCGATAGAGATTGCAGTGCATTTAGTAAATCAGATAATGATATTTGTCCTTGTTCTAGTAATTTTGCTAGGTTGACAGGATGGCTTTCCTTAGCTAATAAGTATAAAACTTGTTTTTCCAATTCGGATAAGCGATCGCACTGTTCCTGTAAAATATCTTTCAAATCTTCGGGTAACAATATAGCATCATCTGGTAATAACTCAGTCATGTATCCTCCCAACTCTTGAATTAGAGTCGCCACGCTTTTTAACCATAAAGGATTGCCTTCATAGCGCTGAATGAGTTCTGAGTAACTATCTATTTCTCCTAATCCATAATCTCTCAATATCTCCCGTCCGGCAGCGATATCTAAACCAGTGAGTTGTAGGGTACGAATAGAAGTAGTTTGGCTTTTAACTTGAGGGATTTCTCTGGGTTGTTCCCAACCTATTAGCAAAAAGCAGCTTTGATGGGATAATTTTTCTATTTGTTTTAAAAAGGAGCGATATTCTTCATGCTCTGGTTTATATTTTCCTGCTAATTCACCGCTACTGAAAAGATGGTGAACGTCATCTAAGACTATTAAAGTGCGGTACTTTTGTAAATACTTAATTAGGGGTAAGCGTTTCGGGTTAGTTGCAGGAGAATCTAGCTTTTCTGACTCGGAGAAAAGCTGGATTAGTTCGTGTTGAAATTCGTCGAGGGTGTGGGATGCGTCTATGGTGCGCCAAATTATGTAATCAAATTCATCTTTTATTTGTTGTACGAGTTGTACTGCTAGGGATGTTTTGCCGATGCCGCTGATACCAGTGAGGGCGATGAGGCGGCTGTGTTGTTGTACAATCCAGTTGGTGAGGGTTTGGAGTTCAGGAGTGCGATTGTAGAAAGTGCCTAATTCTGGCATCTCACTTAAATCTTGATGTGGAGTTTCAGGTTGTTTTGTATTAGATGTTTCTTGATTTGGTGGGTGTGAGTTTGGTGGTTCTGGTGGGTGTCTGGGTTGTTCACAGAAGTTAATGTTACCAACTCGGACATGATCTTGTACAACATTTGAAAATAGGGAGATTTGTAACCTCTCCATCGCTGAGCGAAAATTCTTTTTATTGATATCTTCTCCTAACTCTTCTGAGAGTAATTGCCATAGTTGTGAAGCTGCATTCCTAACACGACTTTCAGAACAGTCAAAGTCTTTGGCTACGTGCTTGTATGTATCGTGTTGTAGAGTTGCTTTCAGTACCGCCTCTTGTAAATCGTCAAGGTGTTGACCCGTTTTCTCAAAGACTATGCGATCGGCGAGGTTTAACATTTCCTTAAGATTCATCGGCTTAAGAGGCTGGGATGATTTTGTGTATTATGGCACAGTTTTAGACATTTTAGTATATTTTTAGATATTTTGGTATGTAACTAGATTTAAAGAGACTTAAGTTAGCGGAAATTTGGGTGGCAAAATAGGATGTTTTGGGACTAGACAAAGCTTTAATTTATACTGATTATGGTAGGAATATCAAAGGAAAAGTGTGGGGATAAAACGGTTGTTCTTTTATACATTACAATGGCGTGTTAGATCGCAAGTGCGGTCTAATTATTAGTTCTACTAGGAATTTTAATTGAACGAATAAGCCTATATTTATGATGAGATATTTTTCCTTATGAGCCTCGAAAATATATGGACTTGGGCAGATATAGTTCAACTTGCCGCAGGCTTTGTCTTGTTTATGATGGGTATCTGGATAGGCAAGAAACAGGAGAAGTCAGTTAATCTAACAAAAAATCTTACGGAAGAGATTAAATCTCTTCAAACTGGACTATCAGAATTGGAAATGTATGAAAAAATTGGCGTAATTGGATGGGGATTAAACCGAACTTCTCATGGAGAAAAGGATGCAGCGCCAGCACTACTTTATGATTGTTTGGCCGTATTGCCAATATTAGAGTTTTCTGGTGAACGTCTTGCCAATAATTATATTGATCTCCTGCGTAAATCTTTAGACTTATTAACCGAGTATTCACTTGGTAATAAACCAATGTCTGTTATTTTGATTGACTACTCATTAATAGAAATCAAAAACCTTGAGCGTAAGGGACGTAAAGAGCTGGCGGAGGAAATGATGAATGCTTTAGCAAGATACTTAGACAGTTTGAAATCTAAAAACAAACAAAGAATGACAGAAATTAGCGCTCATTTCTTATCGGAAGAGTCGGTGAAGCAGCTTTTGAGTTTAGAAGGAGGTGACACCTTGAAAATCATGAAATTGTTAAATAGTGTTGACAGAAAATGTTAAGTTATTATGGTTTCGACTGAAATTCCTTTTTTTATCTTTGAATCATTTTTTAATGGATCGATCAGAGTTCAACTTGATTGGAAGAGATTAAGAAATGAGCAAGTTAATGTTAGCTTGATGGTCTGCAATGAACTAGAAAATCCTTCAGATTGGTATTTACCATGGTATTTCAATGATATAGATGAGGAAGTAAGTTACTTAGTGGCCAATGCAAGTCCACTGACATTAGCTGATATTCCCAAGGCTATAAATCGTCTCAATAGTAAGCGTAGAGACCAAATTCAAGAGCTATTAAGTGGATTTATAAATACAACTAAACAACCAGTTCAAATTGTGATTGCAACATACGCATTGCCAGATGGCAAACACTTGATAATAGATGGCAACCATCGTTCCTCTGCTCTTATTATTGCTGGAGTTAAAGCTAGATTAATGGTTTTTGAGGTGTTGGGAAATCTTGACAAAGAATTACTTCCAGATTTATGTCACTGGAAAGACTAGAGTAGATGTTCTTGAACGTAGGATATAAACCAGGTTTCTCAGATAACTAAAACATCGCAGCCGAGATTTTATTCAGAAACCCGATTTCTCACCCCCACGCGCCTCGCCAAAACAAAGCGCGTAGGCGCAGCCAGGCGTAGGCATCGCCACTCTCCTGTAGTTTGGGTTGAGAGACGAAACCCAAAATTCACCTCCGAAACTCGTAGGGTAAGCAATATTCACTTTGTTTACCAATAAGGTATCATAAAGGAGTTCCTTAAACTCAGTGTAGCGAGCGAGAGTTAGACTATGCAAACAATTCTTTTAAGTCGCGAAGAAGTTGGAGAACGTGCAAAGAAATTGTACGAAAGCACCATCCGTCAACAAGTAGAGATCGACAAAAACATTGGCAAAATGGTCATCATCGACTTTGAATCAGGAGACTACGAAGTAGATGAAACTGGGTTAAAAGCAGCCCGCAAACTCAGCGCAAAACATCCAAATGCCAGTCTATTTGGTATCCGCATTGGATACAATGTAGCTGTATCATTCGGTGGAGTCATGGAGCGTGTCTATAAGTGATTTCCGGCATTGTAACTGATGGACACGCAACCGTCACATTGATATTTCTACTCTTCAACGGCTCAACTCTACCGATTGAATTTGTCGTCGATACCGGATTTACCGGACATCTTTGCTTGCCTTCAGAAACGGTTTCATTATTGAGGCTACCTTTTATATACGATTACTGGGAACTGCTTTGCTAAACGATCAAGAACTTGTGATTCAGTTCACCGAAGGCGGGTTGGTGACGATCGATGAGTTATATGCGTAGGCGTTGCCAGCGGCTGGCATCGCACCTTTCTTAAGAAACCGGGTTTCTCAGATAACTAAAACATCGCCGCCGAGATTTTATTCAGAAACCCGGTTTCTCACCCCCACGCGATCGCTTTTGAGCGCTGCCATCAATTGCGATCAACTATTGTTATACGTTATACTATTTATGGGAGTTTCAGCTTGCCAACACAGCAACAGCTAGTAACAGCAGCATTCCTCTGTCAATTGCTTTCTAATTTATACCAGCCCATCCAAGTTTTCCGTTACGATCGGAGGTTTAAAACAATCTATATGCAGGCGGGAATTAATGATGATATTGCTCTTGTAATTGATGAAGATGGGAGTTGGGAGTTTGTTCTATGATTCCAAATCTGTCAATAATGACAAATGCTGAGTTAAAACGATATATTTCTGAACATCGGAATGATAGTCAAGCCTTTGAAGCAGCAATGGAAGTCTTGATGAGTCGTCGGAATCCCGCCAATCGTCATCCCTATCCGTTTGAACTAGCAAATCCTGAGATTGAGGTTGAAGCTATTTTCAAAAGAAAGCTGAATCATGTTGAGTAAGGGATTAACTTTAGGAGTCAAAGGATCGACGATAAACTGCTTAATACAAATATTTGTATCCAGTACGCATCGTAGCGGAACAGTCATCTGTTGCGATCCTCTCGAATCAAAACAGTGCTATCTGTTAATCCAAAATCCCTTGGATTAACTCTAGGACGACTGCGAATCCTTTGTAGGATTGCTGACGTTAGTTGGCTTTCTTGCGCCCGATCTATCATCACTTTGTCGGACTCAAACGATCGCATTAATAGATGAATCACTGCCTCATTGAGAGTAAAATTTTTTTCAGAGGCAAGACATTGAATACGACTGTATAATTCATCGGGTAGATTTTGAATCTGAAGTGTAGCCATTGCCATTGATCGTAGTTAGGTTATTTATTATATCACAGTTTAACTCAAGCGTCAATGTTCAGAAACCGGGTTTCTCACTCCCATGCGATCGCACCTTTCTTACCCAAGAAACCGGGTTTCTTAGATAACTAAAGCATCTCATCCGAGATTTTGGAAAAGAAACCCGGTTTCTCACCCCCAGGCGCGATCGCGCAACCAGCCGCAGACATCGCCCCAAAAAAGCGCCTATTCTCTAATCCATCTTTAGGCTGATGACTTGTTGCTAATAATTAGTTACATATCGCTGATTTTTATAACCAGTTTAAATCTCTATAAACTGATGAGGTTGCGACTTGATTTCAGGACGATTTTTGATTGGTCGTAGGAGATGTTATATTTACGCTCCAAGGTGGGTATACTTTTATTTGATCGGCATAAACAGACTTATAAAGGGTGCAGTTAATAATCCTTAACTGAGTTTAAGCTCAATCTTTAAGGATGGTTAAAGTAAGTTAAATATAGCACAAGTTAAGGTACTCGATCGCCATATTGCTCTCAAGCTTGATGGTGTGTATTTTTTGGCGATCGCACATCACCAAGATAATTAAATCGTTAAGTATTTAGGAATGTCTATTCCTCAATACTTAATTAATAACAGTAAATATTGTTTTTCCTTTTGCAAGCGCAGACAGGAAAAAGTTTAGTTTACTACAGGATTTAGATGAATTAATTCTCATCTGAATCCTGCAAAATTATGGCGAAAATTGAAGGTGTAAACGCCCGAAGCTTTGCTGTGTCTGCTTAAAGCTATTGGTAAATATTAGCTGGAATGGGTAGTTTTCAAATCTTTAACTAAAATTACTTGCCCTTCAAAAAAAATCAGGCTTTAATAGAGATACCCTGCGGTTTTGACCTAAATTCGATTGCGTTCAACAATCTACTCTGTTTTCTGGAAAGACAACGATGGCAGACGAAATCTTAGAAGCCAATATTGTAGGAATACCTATTCCTGAAGAAGGTATAACTGCAATTCCAACGATTAATTCAATCAATGCAACCATTATTTCCAATCAGATCGGTTCTCCTGAAGAGGGGAATATCAAAGATGACGATGATGATGATGACGATGACGATGATGACATCATCAATGGTACTAATGACAACGACCTGATCGTAGGCGGTACCGGGGGCAAGACGTTATATGGCAACAAAGGTGAGGACACCTTGCAAGGGGGAACAGGCGGTAATGTCCTCTACGGTGGCAAAGATAATGACACCTGCATCGGCGGCGAGGGTAACGATGTTGCCAGTGGTGACGATGGCGATGACGTAGCGATGGGTAACGGCGGTGACGATCGCGTTACTGGCGATCTAGGCGATGACACCGCTTTTGGTGGCAAAGGCAAGGATCGCTGTGAAGGTGGCGATGGTACTGACTGGGTACATGGCAACCAAGATGATGACGACGTTAGCGGCGGTGATGGTAGCGATTCCCTCTACGGTGGCAAAGGTAACGACATCTGTGATGGCGACGATGGCAACGATACCATTAGTGGCGATCGCGGCAACGATACCTGTAGCGGTGGCGCAGGCAATGACAGCATCTCTGGCGGTGGGGGTAACGACAGCATCGTTGGCGAACAAGGTAGCGATACCTGTATCGGCGGTGATGGCAACGATGTAGCTGACGGCGGCGATGACAACGACAGCATTGTTGGTGGCGGCGGCGATGACACTCTCATGGGTGGCGATGGCAACGATGCCTGTAGCGGCAATGAGGGTGACGACAGCATTAGCGGCGACGCAGGAGATGATTCTCTTCTGGGTGGCGACGGCAACGATGTTTGTGAAGGTGGCGCTGGCGATGATAGCCTCGTCGGTGATAGCGGCAAAGATACCCTTGTCGGCGGTACAGGCAACGACGCTTGTGATGGCGGGACTGGTAGCGATAGTATTGTCGGCGGCGACGGCAACGATACTTGTTTGGGAGATGATGGCGATGATACTATCTTGGGTGGAGGTGGAGACGACTCCCTTAATGGTGGTGCAGGTAACGATGCGATCGCAGCCGGTCAAGGCAATAACAGCTTAGAAGGTGGCGCTGGCGATGACAGTCTAGAAGGTGGCGACGGCGACAACAGCCTTTCTGGAGGAGAAGGTAACGATACCTTAACTGGCGGTACAGGCAACCATACCTGTGTTGGCGGCGCGGGTAACGATGTCTTTATCATCAAAAACGTTACCAGCGGCGGCAAATCAACGATCGCAGACTATACAGATAACAGCGATAAATTCCTACTCGCAGGGGATTTCAGCTTCAGCAGCTTATCCATCGTCCAAGTTGGTGTTAATACCGAGATTCGTGGTAGCAGTAACTTTGTACTGGCAGTACTTTTGAACGTCAGCGCCACGGTACTCGAAGCCAGCGACTTCTTCCAGAGTGGAAATAGTACCACATCACCTGTGGGGACAACGAACACGCCTCCCGTATTGGAAGCCAACAAAGAATTAGCGATCGCAGCCGGTGGCTTCCAAACCATCACATTTGAATCTCTGCGATTCTTTGATTCTGAGGATGGCGTTAGCGGTATCACTTACAAAATTACGCAACTACCAACTGCTGCCCAAGGCCAGCTATTCTATAACGGCCAAGCGATTACCTCCACCGACTTCACCTTTACCCAACTCGATATCAACCTCCGCCTGCTGACATTCCAAGCTGCGGCTGGATTTACTGGTGATGCCAGCTTCAGCTTTGACGTGAGTGATGGCAAAACCACCATCAGCGGCCAACGGTTAAAGATTTCAGTCGTAAATACGATCTTTAATTTTGTCGGCAATACAACTCCGCAAGTAATTACCGGTTCCCCGCTAGGCGATGATATCCAAGCTGGCGATGGCGGCGATGACATTAAAGGCGGCTTGGGTAAAGACAAAATCAAAGGCGGTACAGGTGACGACAAAATCGAAGGCGGTGACGATGATGACGACATCGAAGGCAGCGAAGGTAAAAATACCCTAACTGGAGGTGCCGGTCGCGATCGCTTCATCTATCGCAAAGCCCGTCAAGGCGTAAATGCGATCGCAGATGCAGATTTGATTACCGATTTCAATGCCAGCGAAGATTTTCTCGAATTTTCTGCCGCTGCTTTCGGCAATATCAGCATCTCCAGTTTCACTAAACTGACGATTACTTCTAGCTTCTCAGGCATCATCGGCAGTTCTAACTTTCTAGACTTCAGCGACGATACCAGCGTCACCGACATTGCCTCCTTGCAAGCCCGATTTGCGGCCCTTGGCGGCAATAGCGGCCCCGTCTTCTGCCAATTTACCGATGCTACTACAGGCCGCAGCGTCTTAGTGTTCTCAATTGGCACTCGCTTTGAGATTGTTGCCCAATTCTCAGCCCGCATTACTCTCAGCATCAGCAACTTTGTCTTTAGCGGGCCATCAGTTACGGTTCCTCTGGGCACTGCTGGCGCTGATATTGTCAACCTGGGTACATTTCCCGCCCCCGTTAAATACGACGGTTTGGGAGGAAATGACAGCATCATCGGTAGCGACTTTGACGACGAAATTGACGGCGGCGACGGCGATGATTACATCAATGGCGGCAAAGGCAAGGATAAAATCAAAGGCGGTTTGGGTAACGACCAAATCCTGGGTAGCGAGGCCGATGATTCCCTTTATGGCGATGACGGCGACGATACCATCATCGGTGGTATTGGCCGAGACTGGCTGACAGGTGGCACTGGTGCCGATGTTTTCTCTTACATTACTACCAAAGAAGGCGGCGATAAGATTGTTGGCTTTACTTCTGGAACCGATAAATTCCAGTTCGTTTCTGCGGCCTTCGGCAATCTTAATAGCTCAAACTTTGACTTAGTAAATATTACCAGCCAGACTACTGATATTACAGGGAAAGAGCTGTTAATTTTCTCCGGTACTTACGCTAGTTTAGCCTCATTACAGACTCAATTTGCAGCATTGCCAGGGGCAGGTACTTCTCCTGTTTTCTCCTTCTTCCAAAATGCTGCGGGTGAAGGCGTGTTAGTCTTCGATGTCGATGGTACTGGTTCCGCTTCTGCCGTAGAAATTGCTAACTTGGGTACTGGCGTTACCGGTTTGGGTACGGCAGATTTCTTATTCAACGGTACGGTTCCAACTCCGACTGTGGTTTCTACCACCAGCATTGTCAATCTCACCGCAGCAGGTAATACCTATCCTACTGGGAACCTTGATTTCAGCAATAATGTCGGCGGTTACGGCTTTACTGGCCCCCTGTTATTCATTGGCGATGCCAATGCTAACAATGTTACAGGTACGGCCTTTGCTGATTTTATGACTGGCGCAGGTGGTGCAGATTTCTTCACTGGTGGGTTAGGTGGAGATATTCTGACTGGCGGTGAAGGTGCGGATATCTTCGGTTACAAACTTCCCACTGAAGGCGGAGATACAATTACCGACTTTATCGCTGGGGTTGACAAATTCCAGTTTGTAGGTGCAGCTTTCGGCAATTTGACGACAGCTAACTTTGATGCTGTCAGCGGTGTTTCCCCTGATATCGCTGATAAAGAATTAGTCATCTTTACTGGCGGTACTTACGCCAAATTCGAGGACGCGCAAGCGAAGGCAATCGGGGTTTCCACAAGTCCTGGTTTCTTTGCTTTCACTAATGCTGCCAATGAGACACTGTTAGTATTTGACTCCAATGGTACGACTACTGGTGGTTTCACCACTGTTGCCACTCTCAAGAATGGCCCTGTGAATTTGGGGAGTGCGGATTTTGTCTTCAGTGGTACGATCGCACCTACTACTGCTACTACTACGACTCTGAGCAGTATTGCCGATCTCACAGCCGCAGGCAATACCTACCCAACTGCAATTAACGACTTTAGCACCGGCGTTGGTGGTTACGGCTTTAGCGGGCCCGTACTATTTACTGGCAACGCTAGCAATAACAGCGTACTTGGTACTGCTTTCAATGACACTATCTTCGGTGGTGAAGGCGATGACAGTATGTCTGGAGGTAACGGTTCTGATTCCCTCTCTGGCGGTATTGGCAATGATACCCTAATTGGCGGTTTCGGGACGGACGCGCTAGATGGTGGTGTCGGCAATGATGTCTTTGTTTTCAATGGCACTGATGCTGCTGGCAGTGATTTTATTACCAATTACGGCACTGCTGACGATCTAATTCGCCTTGATAGCGTTGGTTTTAGTGGCTTTGGGACAGGGCCTCTTGGTTCTGGTTTCTACGTCTACAACAGCACAGGTTCAACTGTAGCTCAGATTGAGACTACTCTCACAAGTCCGGCGATCGTTGCGATCTATGATGGCACGGTTTCTAAACTTTACTATGACTCTAACGGTTCTACTGTTGGTGGTAATAGTTTGTTCGCTACTGTGGACGCAAACTTCGGCGTTTCTGGTAACTCGCAACTCTTCCTGTTTTAGAGGAAGTTAGCGATCGAGTGGCGATCGCGAAGTAGTTGCTATAAAGTAGGGTGAGCGTTTCTTACCCTACTTTATTTTTTGGTATGGCAGAAGGGAATAGTTTTAGCAATTAAGAACGTATATTTCTTCTAATGTAGCGATCGCAATCCATTGCTACTCTGTTATTGTCCGTTCAAACAGGTTGAGGTGTGAAGATGAAGATATCAGAAAAAACAATATCGGCTCTCGGAGCTATTATAACGGGTGATGGAGGGCTTTCACCCTATCGTTCTGGCCCACAACTCGTTTCGTTTTTTAATGAATTTGGTTTAAAGGATATATACGGTAGTGGTTTTCCTTCTCGTTGGTCTTACGCCGAAGAGAAGTTGCGTGATTTCAATGATACGCCAACCATGAAAGATATAGTAATTGCCACCTTTGATCCTCGTCATTTTCTTGGAACGAAATACAGTATTAATGCTGCGGTCGAACACCTCAACCAATTTATTGAATTTGATAACTATCAATTACTACCTGCGGGTAAGAAATGGGAACTTTACAAGCTAGGTGGTTCTCAAATTGATTTATCACATCCCTACAATAATTCGGTTGAACTCACACACATCTTTATTTACGAGCAAATTAAAAAATGTGACAGGAAACTTGCTGAAGGCGACTTTGATGGAGCAATAACTAATGCACGATCTCTCGTTGAGGCAGTTTTATCTGCAATTGAAAAAGAGTTTGATAGTAATCCACCAAAATACGATGGGAACCTTCCGAAGCTTTATAAGAGGGTTCAAAAACATTTGAATCTTTCTCCAGATCAGGAAAGTCTTGCAGAATATTTACGGCAAATCCTCTCAGGGCTATCAAGCATAATTCATGGCTTGGCTACTTTGCGAAATGAGATGAGTGATGCTCATGTCATTTTGTATAAACCATTAGAGCATCATGCAAGGTTAGCAGTTAATTCGGCTAAAACACTTTGTGATTTTCTATTTGAAACGAAAGAGTATCAAATCCAGAAGAAGAAAAACAGTGCCACTTAACATTTTAGCAGCAGACGATCTAAAGCCATTGGTGCGGTTGTTAAGGTTATCTGCCGCATTATAATGCCTACCATACAAAAGCCGGGTTATCTAACTAATTCATTCTGTATGCTTTCGGTGTCATACCTGTAAATTGCCGAAACTGTTTGCTCAAATGACTGTGACTATTGAACCCACATAAAAAAGCAATTTCCATAATCGATCGATCTGTTTGTTTCAACAATTGCTTTGCCCGTTCTACTCGTTGCTGAAGCAGATATTGATAAGGAGCTATCCCGATTGATTGCTTAAACTGATGGCTGAAATGAAATTGACTCATCCCCAATAATTCGGCTAAATCTGCCAGCTTAATATCTTGATTCAAATGTTCATTGATGTATTCCAAAATTTGCAAAACTTGACGTTCAGGTAAGCCACCCTCATAAATTGAAAGCTGAGATTTGACCGCAGAATATTGTCTCAGCAGATGTATTGCTAATACATTTGCCAGTGATTCAATATAAAGTCTTCCGCCTAAATTTTCTTGTTTTAGTTCAGCAAAAAGTAGCATTCCCATTGCCTCAATTTGAGGGTCGCGCGTGCGAAATTCTGGGAGTAATTCAAGTCGATCGGGATTCATCGCTAGAGATTCTCTAGCAACGCTTTGAATAAAACGAGACGCAATCCGAATCTCCAAGTAGCGATCGTCACCATCCCAACGTGCAAAAAATGGTGTCTTGGCAGGTGTTATGGAAATATCGCCTTTCCCACATAGTCCCGCATGGGTTCTTCCTCCCTTGATTTGCAGCAAGCGAACAGGACGAGGTGCAAGAGACAGACAAATTGTGTGTTCATCGCTGTAATGAGTGCTTCCCTCTCCTGGCGGATGCTGAAATTCCTCGACTATAATATTTTCCCAACCCTGCTTTTGACTAGACAAGATAGGAAAGCAGGTTGTTTGAGTTTCATCACCCCTTGGCATCTCCATGACACAAAACTAAATCGCGATTATCTGATTGTATTCACTTAAGGATAACACTCACCGATCGCCCAGAAAATTGACCGCACGATTGTGATAGTAGCGCAAGAATTAGATAGCTAAATATGGGTGAGTTTCTCCTAAACTGGAATAGTGTTCTACTAGGAAAAATTATGGCACGCTTGTTACACATTGATTCTAGTCCGCGCGGTGAGCGATCGCACTCTCGCAGGCTTACACGAGAATTTGTTGAAGCTTGGAAACAAACTCATCCTAACGATCTTGTCACCTATCGAGATATCGGTCGCAATCCCGTTCCCCATGTGGATGAAATGTGGATTGCAGGGGCCTATACACCCCCAGAGGAGCGCACCCCTCAACTTCAGGAAGGGATTCGGATTAGCGATGAACTTATAGATGAATTCTTAGCTGCCGATTTCTATGTCATGGGCATTCCCATGTACAATTTTAGCGTTCCCAGTACCTTCAAGGCATATATTGACCAGATTGTACGTCCCGGACGAACCTTTGCTTTTGCGCCAGAAAAGTCTACAAATCCTTACAAACCTCTCGTACTGGGTAAGAAAATGTTGATCGTTACGGCGCGAGGTGCTTCTGGCTTTCAACCTGGCCAGCGCAATGAGAAGATGAATCATCAAGACCCGTATTTAAGAACTGTTTTTGGATTTATTGGCATCACCGATATCAGCTTTATCCATTTTGAAAATGACGAGTCTGATGGCAAAAATTTCGCTGAATTGATCGCATCTGCTCGTACTCAAGTGGCTCAATTAGTGGGAAGTTACAGCAGATTGCAGGCAAGTGAAGTACGGTAAAATAAGTAGGGGGAATTGCCAAAAAGATTTAAAATTGTCAGAAAAAAATGATGTTCGGCAATTCCCACCAAGACATTACCTATCAATGCAAAATCTGTTGTAAAATGATACAACAACATCAGATAGCTCAAGAATATTGCTAGCCTGTTTACGTTACAGTAATAGTATTGATTTTTTGGTTGTTTGTAAGTTGTTAAAAGTTAAGTACTTTGAAAGTTAATTAAGTCTATGAATGCACCCATACCTACTATCGATATGACCTTCCCTCTCTGGGGTTTAGCAATTTTCATCGTGTGGACGATTACTGTCGTTGCTCTTCTGCTTACGGTCAGGATTCGCCATTTATCCGCTGGTGGCTCTCCCAAAGAGTTCGGAATACAAAATGATGAAAGCTTGCTTTGGCGACTATTTCGGGTACAGTCCAACTTAGTAGAAAACCTCCCTTTATATATAGGTGTTGTCTTTCTGCTCACGGTTCGCGGCGTATCGGGAACAGTGGTAGATTTGCTGGTTGTTGTGTACATGATATTTCGGATTGTGCATTCCCTGATTCATATAGCTGGACTTAATCCGATTTTTCGGGTCTTAAGCTTAGTTATTCAGTTAGTTTGTTTGGTTACTTTGACTGCTTTGGCAATCTTTTAGTTAAGAAAATCAACCTTAAAAAGGAGAAAATATGACTACTAAAATTTTCGTGAATCTACCCGTCAAAAATCTCAATAAGTCTGTGGATTTCTTTACTAGCCTCGGCTTTCAGTTTAATCCCCTATTTACTGACGAGACGGCGACTTGCATGATTGTGGGCGAGGATATATTCGTGATGTTATTGACTGAAGACAAGTTCAAGACCTTCACGCCGAAAGAAATTTGTGATGCAACAAAAAACACAGAAGTGCTTGTATGTTTGTCTACCGAGAGCCGAGAAAAAGTTGATGAAATGGTTCGCAAGGCAGTCGCCGCTGGCGGAACAACATACACTGAACCGCAAGATCATGGTTTTATGTATGGACATGGATTTCAAGATTTAGATGGTCACATTTGGGAAATTATGTACATGGAGCCAGATACAATAAATTAGAAGTAATAGTTTCGACAAAAATGGTTTAGATCGTTAACAATCTTTACCATCCGTTGTCCTAATAAAGGAGTCATAATGCAGATTACTGCTTCAGCTATTTCACTCAATGTTGATGATGTTACGGCATCGGCTACGTTCGTCAAGCAACACTTTGGCTTTAGCGAAGATATGTCAGCCGACGGTTTCGTTTCCCTCTCCAGAAAGGACGCTGGTTTTAACCTTATTTTCCTTCGGACTGGACTGGAAAGCTTCAAACCTACGCAGATGCGCGGACATCGAGCAGATGGTCTGTTAGTTGTGTTCGTGGTGGATGATATTGATGGTGAATACGTGCGATTACAAGCAGAAGGCGTGGCGATCGCAACACCAATCGAGACAGAACCTTGGGGAGAGAGATTCTTTCAGGTTGCCGATCCAAACGGTGTCATTATTCAACTCGTCCAGTGGATTTCTGAAGTAAACCCGCAGCTATAAGCTGACTTCAGCCATAGGAAGAGACAATGCAATTCAATGAAGTTACTAAGGGCGAGTGAAGGGGTGTTTGACAGTAATTTATAGGAGGTTTTATGGCGATTACTAATCCCTCGCTTTTTGCATTGAAGCTTGTCTCGGCAATAGGCTGCGGGCTGATGGCTGGAGTCTTTTTCGCCTTCTCAACTTTCGTGATGAGTGCCCTTGCCCGACTTCAACCAGCACAGGGTATTAGCGCCATGCAAGCTATCAATATCACGGCGATTAATCCGTTGTTTATGACGGCGCTATTCGGAACGGCTGCGGCTTGCATCTTTCTGGCTATTTCGTCACTGTTAAAATGGCATCAATCCGCTGCTTACTTGCTCGTTGGTAGCCTGCTCTATCTCGTTGGTACAGTAGGCGTGACGATCGCCTTCAATGTACCGCTAAATGATGCGCTGGCGATTGTCACGCCGGACAGCACTGAGGGCGCGAATCTATGGGCTAGATACCTTACCGACTGGACATTCTGGAACCACGTTAGGACAATCGCCGCCCTTGCAGCATCGGCATTGCTGACGATCGCGCTCTGTGTATAGCTAGGGGCGTAGGGGGT
>NZ_CACA01000165.1:0-17414 GCF_000180455.1 Kamptonema sp. PCC 6506 | reverse complement strand
TTTTATTTTTCCTCCCGTTTTCTCGCTTGCTGCCAATGTCGCAATTACAGCGACTAAGAGAAAGGGTAACAAGGGGAGAGAATATTGATGAATTAAATCCCGTTGAGCATCAATATCCGATAAAATATTCTTGATTAATACTGGTAAAGCACTTATTAAAGGCGCGAATTGACGGGGAGAAAGCCATAAAATTACTGGTAATAATAATAAACCGAGATATTGCAAAGTATCCACCGAAAAAAACCGCCCTAAGACCAGTCCTGGTTTGAGTATAACATTTACAGCAATTTCAAAAACTGAGTTTCCTAAATAGCTATAGCGTCCAACTCCTCCGGGCCCTTTTCCACCTTTAAAATGTGGGATGATTCCTTGAGTGACAATTACAAACCAACCTACACCTAAACCAAGTGCAATTGCACCGCATAACCGCTTCTTTTCAAAGAAAAACAGCCAAATTCCCATTGCAGCTACAGTTAGGGATAAGGCATCTTTACAGGCTAAAACCCAAAGAATTGCCAGAATAAACCATAAGGTTTTATCTAATTTAGCTGCTAAAATTGCGCCTAAAAGGGCGGGAATTGCCATTACTTCTGGATGGAAATCAAACAAATTAAGGTTGAAAACTACGGGATACAATAAATACATCACTGCCATAGCTAAGGATTTAGATTCATTTAATCCCGCTTGACGTGCTAAACTCCAAGTAGGCCACGCTCCTAATGCTAGGGAAACTGCTTGTACAAATAATAACCAGTAAACTGATGGGTAGATTTTGTAAAGTAAACCCAAAGGATACATAGCCAAAGCTGCATGATTTCCCAGATGATGAATGCCTAGAAATGAGGAAAATGGTGTTTCTCCCTGGCTAATTAAATAAGCAACTTGGTCATAAATTCCCATTTCAAAAGCTGTTGATTGAAATAGGGCATGACGTATACTGCTACAACTCATAAAAATGATTGCAGTTATAGTAATTATCGGCACTAGAGGATGGGATTTAAGATGTTTAAAAAGCAGCATTTTTCTAATAATCTTCAGAGCGATAAAATTCTCGAAACGCCCCCCAGAGGGAGGCGTTTCGTCACTAATCTTTTGTAAAGACAAAAACATCATCTTGCTGATAGCTTAACTTAAAATTGGGAGAATTTTTAAGTTTATCGGCTAAACTAACGCCAATATCTTTAGTATCTGGCCAAGGATGGCGCAAATTCAAGACTACGTACTTAAATTCAGCTAAATCAGCATTTGGTGAAATTTGCGATAACAATTTTACTACTGGGCGATGAGTGAAATGAGGGGCGAGTCTATTATCAGTTAATACGCTACCTTGGGGTTGTACTTGGGCGACTGCTTCTTGGGAAGCTTGCCAAGTATCAATCCTTGTTAGATATAGCAAGAAATCCTTAGATTCGCCGATAATTAGGAAAATTAATAATGACCAAATAACGATTGTTCTAGGAAATTCTAACTGAGGAATAGAAAGTCGGAAATTAAGGATGTTTATTTCGGATTTTTTCGTTGGTTTGGCTGATTCTGCTGTTAAATCATTTTCACTACCCACTAATAAACTATCGGTTAAATCTGTTGGTAAATTTTTACGGCTTAGTTCTTCCTTGGCAATGGCTGCTAATAATAAAAAAGGAATTACAGGTAAGGAGTAATGATAAGCCATGCTGCGCTGAAATGGCACATCTGATAGAATATTTACGGCTAGCGTCGGCACGGCACAAACTAAGGGTGTTAGATATCTCCAGCCTAATTTTTTACCAGTAAAGGGCAAGAGTAACCAAATCAGGGGTAAAATTAGGAGGAACAAATATTTAACTGTATCAATGGAAAAGATTTTACCCAAAATTAATTGTGGTTTCAGGAACAAATTAAGTACAATTTCTCTGACTGAGTTACCTAAGTAAGTATACCGCCAAACTCCCGCCGCTTCGCTGCCACTAAAGTAGGGAATCAGCTTCTGAGTGGCAATCAAAAACCATGCTACACCCAGAATCAGGGCAATACCGCCACACAAACGGCGCTTCTCAAATAGCAGTAGCCAAAAACCCATTGCTATTACAGTTAAGGACAAGACAGCTTTGCCACCCAAAACCCAGAGAATGCCTGCACAAAACCACAGCGGCTTATTGAGTTTTGCGGCTAAAATTGCGCCCAAAATAGCGGGTAAAGCCATTACTTCGGGGTGAAAATCAAATAAATTGGTATTAAAAATCACTGGATAAAGGAGATAGGCTACTGCCATTGCCATAGCTTGGTTTTCCTTTAAACCTGCTAAACGCGATAAAATCCAAATTGGAAAAATACCTAAAGTTAAGGCAATTGCTTGTACTAAAAATAACCAGTAAACTGTGGGATAAATCTTGTACAATAAAGCTAGAGGATAGATAGCCCAAGCTGCATGATTACCAAGATGATGAAACCCCAAAAATGAGGAAATGGGGGGCAAACCTTGGCTAATTAAGTAAACAACTTGGTCATAAATTCCTAAATCAAAGCCTGTTGATTGAAATAGGGCGTGCCGCAAGCTACTACACAAAAAGAAAATTAGCACAGAGGATGCGATCGCCCAAACCGCAGTCGGCGGAGGGATGAGATGACTTACCTCTATTTTTTCTGACTTGCTGCTGCTGTCCTCGCTTGAGGTTCCAAGATTTTCAGGGGGGTTTTGCATGAAGGCTTGCACTAGCTGACCACTCAACATATCATTCACTCGAACGTGCAACTAGGCAAGAGTCGGCGAGTGCTAATTTAACTCCCTGCGATCGTAATATTGGTATGGCCCACCAATCATTAAAAAATTGTGAAAGCGATTACCCTTCTCGGCTCTACCGGCTCCATTGGCACTCAGACGTTAGATATTGTGGCACAGTACCCCGATCAATTTCGGATTGTGGGTTTGGCTGCTGGGCGAAATGTGACGCTGCTGGCGAAGCAAATTAGGCAGTTTCGGCCGGAAATTGTCGCCATCTCTGATGTGGATAAGTTGCCAGAATTGAAAGAGGCGATCGCAGACTTAGACCCACAACCCATTTTACTTGCTGGCGAGACTGGCATCGTCGAAGTTGCCAAATATGGCGATGCCCAAGCTGTCGTTACTGGCATTGTCGGCTGTGCCGGTTTGTTGCCTACAATTGCGGCTATTGAAGCCGGTAAAGATATTGCTCTTGCTAATAAAGAAACTTTAATTGCTGGCGGCCCCGTTGTCAACCCCTTAATCGCCAAACATGGAGTGAAATTATTACCTGCTGATTCAGAACATTCGGCCATTTTTCAATGTCTCCAAGGCTTGCCTAAAGGCGGTTTGCGGCGGATTATTCTCACTGCTTCTGGCGGTGCATTTCGAGATTGGCCAGTTGAGAAATTATCAGAAGTAAAAGTTGCCGATGCCTTAAAACATCCCAATTGGTCAATGGGGCGGAAAATCACGGTTGATTCTGCTACCTTAATGAATAAAGGTTTAGAAGTAATCGAGGCTCACTACCTGTTTGGTATGGATTATGATGGCATTGATATTGTCATCCATCCTCAGAGCATCATTCACTCACTAATTGAGCTGCAAGATACTTCTGTTTTAGCGCAATTGGGGTGGCCGGATATGCGTTTACCTCTGCTTTATGCCTTGTCTTGGCCAGAGCGAATTTATACAGATTGGGAACCGCTGAATTTAGTAAAATCGGGAGATTTAACTTTCCGAGAACCTGACCATCAAAAGTATCCTTGTATGCAGTTAGCATATACTGCTGGACGTGCTGGCGGTTCGATGCCTGCGGTGTTGAATGCAGCCAATGAGGAGGCAGTAGCCCTATTTTTAGATGAAAAAATTGAGTTTTTAGATATTCCGAGGTTGATCGAACGGACGTGCGAAAAGCATCAAGCTGATAACTGTGCCAATCCATCTTTAGATGATATCATTGCCGCTGATAAATGGGCAAGACAAGAAGCTTTAGCGGG
Source organism: Kamptonema sp. PCC 6506 (assembly GCF_000180455.1). Classification (NCBI taxonomy): domain Bacteria; kingdom Bacillati; phylum Cyanobacteriota; class Cyanophyceae; order Oscillatoriales; family Microcoleaceae; genus Kamptonema; species Kamptonema sp. PCC 6506. The sequence continues at coordinate 13,454 of NZ_CACA01000165.1, read as the reverse complement.
TACTAAAGAGTTAGGCGATCGTCTCGTATTTCTGCGATAAGCTTTTACGCATAAAACATAACCCTGGTTGTTTAGAAAACCAGGGTTATTCTGCTAAAACTGTGCGCTAATATAGCAACCGCTTTCGTCGTTTAGGACGTTCTGAATTCATGAAACCATTGATTCTCTATCCCTTCTTCCCTTCTTCCCTTCTTTCCCTAGCCCCTAGCCCCTAGCCCCTAGCCCCTAGCCCCTAGCCTTCTTCCGCCTCCCCGATATCTCGCTTCAGCGGCCGCTTATAAGTAAAAGTAAAAGTATCTTTACTCTCAATCACCCGCCGCATTTCCTCATACATTGGATAATCACCCACCCCACTCAAATTAGCCCATCCCCGCGCCCTCGTTAAAGCCACAAATAACTGATTACGCAGACTCACATCGGCCTCATTTCTGGCAATATTATCAAAGCCAATCACATAGACCATATCCGCTTCATTTCCCTTAGCGCGAGTAACGCGAGAAACCGTTACTCCGCCATCCATCCAGAATAAATCGGGGTTGTGACTCGGCCATTTAGGGTTTAATTCATCCAACCCTAAAGCTGTAGGAATGTAGATCTTAATTCCTTGTTCAATCAAGAAATTGGCTACCTGAGTTTCTAATTCTATTGCCTCAGTAACAGAGCCTAAAATTATCACTAAAATATCCCTACTAGGTCTCAGGTCATCATCGACAATATTATGCAAAATCTTATCAGCTAAAGCCATCATTTCTTCCTGGCGAGAGCCATAAGTTTCAAACTCTAATACAGGTTTTCCCCACAATTGCTCAACAGGATTGGGTGAATTTTGAGGTGGTCGATGTAGAGTGATTTTTTGACCAGCAATAAACTTACCCGTCACTTCATAACCGATAGCTTTCCAATCATCAGCGCGAGTAATTCCTGTTAACATTCCCTCTGGTCGCAACAATCCCATCCCAATCGCGTGTGCTGCTGTCAAAATTGTACCAGGAGTGCGATAACAACGGCGCATGACTTCGGATTTTTTGATGCTGCCGCTATATTGCGTCCCTTTACTTAACAAATTGCTTAAATTTTCGCCAAACAATTCTTTAGTAGTCGGCACTTTTAAGTTATCAAGACTTTGAGCTTCATCGTAAGCCCAAATTAAGCGCCGCTGCTCTAACTTTTCTGGATCGGCTGGTTTTAAAGCTTGATAAGCTAACCAGTAAATTGCCTGTTTATCCTGAAATTTTAGATCGTCTTCCGAGACTAAATCTTGACCTTCATCGATCAAAATTGCATCAAAAATTGGCTCAATTTTGATTTCTTCCGATAGGCGTTTACAAAGTTCAGCCAATCCCCGATTAGGCTGTCTTTCCGGTGTTTCTCCAGCAGTCCTCGATCGCACGCCGTTGAACTCGCAAATTGTACTATAAAGTCCCGGTTGATTTTTCCCACCCCAAGCGTGAAGAATCCGCAGTTTTTTGTTAGTTTTGGAATCGTATTGAACGTCACCATTTGTAAAGCGACGCAGCCACCTATCTACTAACCCAATCATCAAATCGTAAAGAGTGCGAGTGAAAAATACTAAGGCAATATCCCAATCAGGATGTTTTAAGTGAATATGAGCCGCTTTTTGGCACAATAACACAGTTTTCCCCGACCCGGCAATGCCCCGCATTCGCTGAAAACCAGGGGGGATTTCTTTGCCGATGTGTTCTTGCTGGAAATCTAATTCGTAGAGCCTTTCCTGTAAAGTGGCAATCACACTAGAACGAGTTTTACTGTTAGTAGATTGAAGAAGGCGGGGCGCTTTTCTCAAAATAGGGCCGCCGCTGATGACTGATAACAATAATTCCCATTGTTCGTCCTCAATTTCCTCACCTTCCACCACTACAGGCGCTCTTTTAATTCGCTCAGTTAAGGCAAGTTTACCTAAGTGATCTTTGAAGATAATCGGCGGACAATTGGGCAGCTTATCGAATTCTTTTTGTTGCCATTCTGCCTCTGTAATTAGAGGTAGTGCTATGATAGCTCTAGCGCCGACTTTCCGGCGAATAGCCGATTCTCTGTCGCAATACCCCAACAAGGCATAAAGTTGATTTTCAGCTTGCTGATAGGGGTTAGTTTCTGCGGTAGAAAAGTTTTGAAATTCCCATTCTTGACCGTTAACGGCAACAATTTGGTCAATCTTAACAGATTTGACCTCAATAATTACTAAACTTAATTCGCGATCGACAATCAAAATGTCAGGTTCTTTGCGAATTTCTCCAAACTTTGAGAAAAGAGGATAGCGCGAATAACCAATGCAGGTGCGATCGGCAAAGGCACTGCGGACTGCATCCCAAACTATTTGTTCTCCCGCTTCTGTGCTCTTGTCTAGCGGCTCTGTCGTGATAAATTTGCGACCCTGATCTTCCATTCCAACAGGCATTGATATTGACCTCGCTAACGATTGAGATGTGTAATTTGCGTTTCGCTGGTTCAAAATGTGCAGATAGGAGTATATGATAACAGCAATGGTAAACTGCAATCTCAAATTTTCGCTAATTTTCTTAAATTTGTACTCTCTGTGACGATGAAGAAGCTAATTATCCAAATTCCTTGTTATAACGAGGAAGGTAGTCTCGGTGTTACACTTGCGGCCTTACCTCGCCATCTGCCTGGTATTGATATTATTGAATGGTTGGTTATTGATGACGGTAGCCAAGATAGAACTGTTGAAGTTGCAAAAGAGTATGGTGTAGATCGTATTGTTCGTTTTTCAAGTAACCAAGGTTTAGCTAAAGCATTTATGGCGGGCTTGGATGCTTGTTTAAAGGCGGGAGCTGATATTATTGTTAATACTGATGCTGATAATCAATATTGTGCTGATGATATTCCTTTATTAATTGAGCCAATTTTATTAGGTCAAGCAGAAATAGTGGTAGGTGCTCGACCTATTCTTGAAATTGAACACTTTTCTCCTACTAAAAAACTGCTGCAAAAAGTAGGTAGTTGGGTGGTTCGTCTTGCTAGTAAGACGGATATTCCTGATGCTCCAAGCGGGTTTAGAGCATTTAGCAGAGAGGCAGCAATGCAGTTAAATGTGTTTAATCAATATACTTATACTCTGGAGACAATTATTCAAGCTGGACAAAAAGGTATGGCGATTACTTCGGTTCCGATTCGCACTAATGGGGTTTTAAGACCTTCGCGGTTGGTAAAAAGTACGCCTTCTTATGTGATAAGATCGCTGTTTACAATCCTCCGCATTTTCATGGTTTACAAACCTCTACGCTTTTTCTTAATGTTAGGAAGCGTGCCGTTTAGTTTGGGTGTGATATTAGGTATACGCTGGATATTTTTCTTTATTTTACAAGGTACTCTTAGAACTAGAGTTCCCAGCTTAATCTTAGCTGCGATTTTAATTCTGATCGGCTTTCAGTTGTGGATGTTGGGTTTAATTGCTGACTTAATGGCAGCTAATCGCAAATTGGTGGAAGAGATTCAATTGCGGCTGCGACGGCTTGATACTAGGAGAGAAGATTAAAGTTATGAATAGTAAAGATTTGTTTGCTCGTGAGGCAATAGCGCAAATTCATAAAATTTTGACGCTGTGCGATCGCAATCCTCATAGCCCTACTTACGGATGTTTTGACCGCAATTTTTGGCATTATAAAATCATAGATTTTCCCAGTGGAATGTCTCAGGAATTTGTTTGGCCTTTAGCCTTAGCTTACCAGACAAATATTGCCGATAATCCATTCTATCAACAGCCAATGATTCGCGAATGGGTAGAAGCTGGGATTATTTATGCTGCCCGTAGCGCTCACCGCGATGGTTCCTGCGATGATTATTTTCCCTATGAAAGAGCATCGGGGGCGGCGGCATTTTCTCTATTAGCTTGCATCGAAAGTTACACGCTGTTAAAATTGGAGAATGAGGAAATTTTGCAGTTTTTTGAGAGGCGGGCTGACTGGTTAGCAAATCATCACGAAAGCGGCAAACTTACCAATCATCAAGCTTTAATTGTCTTGTGTTTAGAATTGCTAGAAAGGTTATTGAATAGTTCCAAGTGGGATGTGGCAAAAAAACTGCGTTTAGAGCGAGTTTTTGAGTGGCAAAATCCCGAAGGTTGGTTTCAGGAATATGAAGGATGCGATCCTGGATATCACACTTTAACTATATCATGTTTAGCGCGTATTTATCAACTGAAGCCAGATCCTAGATTGAAAGATACGATTGTAAAGGCTGTGGAATTAGCCGCTCAATTCATTCATCCTGATGGTTCTTATGGTGGAGAGTATGCTAGTCGGAACACCTATAACTTTTTCCCGCATGGTTTTGAATTAGTCGGTCAATGGATGCCGGAAGCTTTACAAATTAACGATCGTTTTTTGACGGGATTAGCTAATGGTTTAGCTCCTTGTTACGCTGACGATCATATTATCGGTCATCATACTTGGAATTATTTATTAGCTTGGCGGGATTTCGTACCGGATAGATCGCAATCTATTGCCAAAAATGCTGCTAGTGTTTGGCTAAAAGAAGCTAAAATTTTGATTAAACGATGTGGGGATACTGAGCTTTATATGGCTTTGAATAAAGGCGGTACTTTCAAGCTATTTCGCAACGATCGATTAGTTGCTTCCGATACTCAATTTTCGCTCCAATTCCGCAAAAATGGTAAAATCAAGAATTCAGTTAGCCATTTAATAGGCGATTGCGAAGTGCAAGTTGAGGAGGATGAAATTACGGTTTCTGGACAAATGGGATGGGCAAAACAAACGCAAATGACACCCATAAAATTACTGATTTTACGGGTTGTTATGCTGACGTTTGGGCGTTTTTTCCCTAATTTAATTCGGAAAATTTTGCAGAAAATGTTGATTACTGGTAAACAAGATGCACCGTTTCGCTTTTGTCGCCGCTTGCGATGGGAAAATCAACAATGGCAGATTACCGATGAACTTTATGCTAAGTCTTGGGAAGGGGTGATTAGTGCGGGGATTGGCTGCGATCAAACTTCTATTTATGTGGTGATGAGTCGCACGTTTCAAAGAGGTCAATTATTACCTGGGCTTGACTTGACTGATGAAGTTAAAAAACTCGCTCCTGGTCAACCTTTGAAAGTGAAACGTCAGTTTTAAAGAGTAGCCTTTAGATAGATATTTTGTGAAATTTTTCATGATATTTTACTGACCAATGAATGAGGAGAGAAGCGGTGAGCAGACATCTATTTCGTTTTGCGATTGGGCTTTTAATCGCCTTTTTCGGTTTTATTAGTTACTTGACTACGACTGTGGAAAATCCGGTGACTGGGGAAAAGCAGCGAGTGCAATTGTCACCGCGCCAGGAAGTAGTGTTAGGACTGGAATCGCGATCGCAAGTAGCCTCTCAATTTGGCGGTCTTTACCCAGATCAAGCGCTTCAGGATTATATAGATCGCGTCGGAAAGCGCGTGGTACAGCAGTCTGCGGCATCCAAACTGGGTTATCCCTTCGAGTTTCACCTGCTGCGCGACCCTAAAACGGTGAATGCTTTGGCGCTACCGGGGGGTCAGGTTTTCGTAACGGTTGCCTTGCTGAGTCGGCTAAAATCGGAAGCGCAACTGGCGGGCGTGTTGGGGCACGAATCCGGTCACGTCGTTGGTCGTCACGGGGCCGAACACTTGGCCAAGCAAAGGCTGGGGGCGGCGTTGGTAACGGCTGTGGGGGTGGCCGCCAGTGACGATCGCGGCAACGGTCAGCAGGCCGCCGTACTCGCGCAAGCTGTCAACCAATTGGTCAGCCTGCGATACGGTCGTGACGACGAGTTGGAAGCCGATCGCCTCGGCGTGCGCTTTATGAGTCAAGCTGGTTACAATCCAAAGGCTTTGGCGGAAGTGATGCAGATACTTGAGACTGCCAGTGGTGGGGGAAGACAGCCGGAATTTTTGAGTTCTCACCCCAATCCTGGCAACCGGATTCAAACCATACAAAGTGCGATCGCGCAAGAATATCCAAACGGCGTTCCTGCTAATCTCGAAACTGGAAGCGATAACTTCACTCGCACCGTAATCCCCCGTTTGCAAACTCAGTGAAATTAAATCAAATCAAGTAGTATGATAACATAATACTAAATCCAGGTTTATTACCCCTTTTTCTTATAGTCCGCGTAGGCGGACTTTGTTTGTATAGCCGCGATTTCTAATCGCCCGGAAAAGTTTTTAAACCAATAGCGAAAAGCTAATTAATGAAACGATTAATTTCTCTGATTGTCAGCCTACTAATTCTAGCAGTCATCTACTGGAAAATTGATTTTGCTGGATTAATACAAGTCTTCCGAAACTGCGATCGCTGGTGGATGGCTATCAGCCTCAGTATGGTTGTACCACTAACAATGCTAACAGCTTGGCGGCTGCAACAACTAATGCCTGTGGGGGGCAAATTGGGGTTTGGTGAAGCAAATCGTCTCATCCTTGCTGCCAGCGTTTTAAATATGGTACTCCCCTCAAAAATGGGCGATATTGCCAAAGCTTATTTTATGAAACAGCGGGGACATTTAGATGGTTCGCTATCCCTGTCGCTGGTAGTATTTGAAAAAGCTTGCGATATGCTTTCTTTACTATTGTGGTGTGTATTTGGCTTGATACTTTATCCCCAGAAAGATTGGTTGTTTTGGGTAATGACTGCTGCTGTATCCTTGGGACTGATTACAGGTATAATGTTACTAGGTTCTCGTAAATTTGCCCAAATATTTTTTAGGATAGTATGCAAAATTTTACCTAAAAAATTCCGCTCTAAAATCGAAAAATTTCAGTTGTCTTGGCGGGAAATGCAGCAGTTTTTCTGGCAAGATAAAAGGCAACTATTGAAAATTACAACTACTTCTATTGTTATCTGGTTTGGCCACTTGCTGCAAATCTGGTTTTTTATCCTAGCACTCAATGCCTGGACACCATTTTTGGCAAATTTAGCATTATCTCCCTTAGCAATTTTAGCAGGGTTGCTACCACTAACATTTGCCGGAGTTGGCACTCGCGATGCTGCCTTGATCGCCTTTTATAGCCCTTATTTCGCTGCGCCCACAGCCGCAGCTTTGGGATTACTTTGTACTTCCCGCTATCTTTTGCCAGCGATAGGAGGTTTACCATTTTTAGGACAATATCTTGTTAGTATTCAAGATCTGCGAGAACTTAAAAACCAATAGTTATATGACAAAAATTCACCAATTTTTAATTTATACAAGCGGCAAATCCCGCTCAAATCTAATATTTTGGTTGAGCTTAAGCTTGACTTTTGCAGTTATTTATAGTATTCCGGGATTACAGCAGGCTTTTGGCAGTGAATATGTAGTGCAAGATGATGCAAGACAGCACGTTTTTTGGATGCAGCGATTTCTCGATCCGGGGTTATTTCCTAATGACTTAACTGCCGATTATTTTCAATCGGTAGCCCCCGTAGGATACAAAGCAGTTTATCAGATAATTGCTGCTTTAGGAATTGAGCCATTTTTGCTGCATAAATTGTTGCCAATAGTATTAGTTTTAATTGCCAATAGCTACTGTTTTGGTATTTGTATGGAACTATTGCCAGTACCTTTCGCCGGGTTTATGGCAACCCTATTTTTTAATCAAATTATTTGGCTGCAAGATGATATAATTTCCGCTACACCAGTAGCTTTTGTCTATCCATTATTTATGGCTTTTTTGTATTATTTACTGCGACGTTCTTTATTAGGTGTAGGAATTACAATCGCACTTTTAGGATTGTTTTACCCACAATGTATGTTAGTCGCAGCTACCCTCTTAATTCTCCGGTTAGTCGGTTATAAAGACAAGCAGTTTTATCTATCCAGCGAGCGAAAAGACTACTTATTACTCTTCTCAGGTTTAGGAATAGCAACTGCCATCTTATTAAGCTATGCCTTCAAATCCTCAGAATTTGGGAAAGTGATATCGGCGACTGAAGCTAAGACATTGCCAGCATTTTTACCTAAAGGTTGGTCGAGCTTTTTTTCTAATAATTTATCTAACTTTTGGCTATGCGGCAAACGTAGCGGTATGATACCTTCAGAGTGGTGCGTTTTAACAGATAAATTTTTTCCTCTTCCCATTCCTCCCCAAATTTTTTTAGGCTTGTCATTGCCTATTTTATGGCAATTTTCCTCTCGCTTTCCTTTAACCAAGTTGATAACTAAGAAAGTTATAATTTTGCCTCAACTAGCAATAGCATCTTTGACAATGTTCTTTATTGCTCATGCTTTAGTCTTTAAACTTCACCTTCCTAACCGATATACCGAGCACACTTCTCGGATGCTAATACCTATAATGGCAGGAATTGCCATAACCTTAATTATAGATGCCGTTTTTCACTGGGGAAAAGTCAAAACCGAACATAAAAAAGACCAGTTAAAGTTTTTTCCTTTAGTATTTTGCCTATTTTTAGCAGCGATCTTTTTGGGTTATCCTCATATTTTACAATCCAAAAATTATCCTTTCCCAAATACCCGTTATATCGCAGGTGGGTCTCCATCATTATACAAGTTTTTTGAGCAACAACCCAAAGACATTATTATCGCTTCCCTAGCGGAAGAAGCGAATAATTTACCCAGTTTTGCTAAACGCTCTATTCTGGCGGGTGGTGAAGGCTATGCTTTGCCTTATCATCCTCTATATTATAATGAGATTCGCCAGCGGACTGTTAATACGATCGAAGCACAATACAGTGCTAATATTAGTAAAGTTAAGGATTTTATCAATAAGTATGGAGTAGATTTTTGGCTACTAGATAAGAAAGCATTAACTGCGGAGTATGTGGCAAAAGTTCGCTGGTTAAAACAATATCAGCCGCTAGGCGATGAGGTTTTAATAAATCTAAAAGAGGGGAAATTTCCAGCGTTATCAAAAGTTATGAATAGCTGTAATGTTTTTGACACTGATAATTTAGTTGTCCTGCAATCAGAATGTATTATTAAATATTAACTTAGCCGCTCGAAAATTACTATGATTCATCGCAAATATTATTTTACCTGGCTGCAACCGTTACTAATTATTTTATTAATATTAGGAATATTTTTTCGATTTGTTAATCTTGACAAAAAAGTTTACTGGTACGACGAAACGATTACCTCATTGCGACTAGCTGGATACACCAAGGAAGAATTTACAGAGCAAGTTGCTGGCCCGATAATAGATATCCAAACTTTACAGAAATATCAGCGCATAAATTCTGAGCGAGGAGTTGTTGACACAGTAAAAGCTTTAGCAGTAGGAAATCCTGAACAGCCGCCACTTTATTACGCAATTGCATATTTTTGGAGGCAGCTATTTGGTGATTCAATAGCAGTCACTAGAAGTTTATCAGCGGCGATTAGTCTGTTAGTATTCCCTGGAATTTATTGGCTATGTTTGGAATTATTTAATCTACCAATTGTGGGATTAATAGCAACAGCACTTATAGCAGTCTCACCTTTTCACGTATTGTACGCCCAAGAAGCACGGGCCTATAGTTTATTTACAGTAATAATTTTACTATCTAGCTGTGTATTTTTACGAGCAATACGGCTGGAAACACACAGCGCTCTTTCCCAAAAACAGCGAATAATATGCTGGGGATTATACGCCATTACTATAACATTAGGGCTTTATTCTCAGTTACTTTTTATACTCGTAATAATGGGACATGGTATTTATCTATTCGCAACTGAAATAATGCAGTTAAAAACCCACCATTATTTTTCGTTACAGAAATTTACTGGTTATTTAATAGCAATTTTATCGGGAATAATCGCGTTTATTCCCTGGATAGTATGTATTGTAAATAATTTCTCAGAGCTAGGATGGGTAGCTAATAAAATCAACATCTTGACTTTATTAACTAGGCTAGCAATTAATATTACCTCTATTTTGTTTGACGTTCAAATTGGGACTAAAGAGCGTTTATTTGATGTAATTTCTGGCAAAGATAACGTTCAATTTGGAATGGATAACCTCTGGCTATATACGATCGTACCGACGCTGATTTTAGTAGGATACTCGCTAAAATTTCTATGTAAGAATACGCCTCAAGAGATTTGGTTATTTATATTAATTTTAATCTTATCTACAGCAACGCCATTAGTTTTTAAAGATTTAATTTCGGGTGGACAACGCTCTAGTATTGCTCGCTATTTAATCCCTTGTTACGTAGGTATCCAGTTAGCTATTGCTTACTTATTATCTAATAAAATTACCAGTAAAAATATTAACCAACAAAAATTGTGGCAAATAATAACTATGATTTTGATTTCAGGTGGGGTATTCTCCTGTGCAATTAGCAGTCAATCCGAGACTTGGTGGAACAAGTACAGCAGCTATTACAATCCCCAAGTAGCCAACATTATTAATCAAGCTACACAACCGCTAATCGTCAGCAGCAATGCAATCAGGCTAACTTCTCTCAGCTATTTACTAGAAAATAAAGTAAAACTACAGGTTGTTCCCGGAGAAAATTTACCCAAAATTCCTGATGGTTTCAGTGAGGTATTTTTATTTAACCCTTCCAAAAAATTGCAATTAAATCTTGAAAAAGACGATAATTACAAATTAGACTCTGTTTACCCCAATGGAAATCTCTGGCGCTTAAGTTTGTAGGAAAATTGTTTTTTATTTTACAATCTATCGCACCTTTTATCTATTAAATCCGCCAGTAGTGCAAACATCCCCAACTGAGTAGTAGCCACCAAAAGAATTAGGGTAGCTTCAGTTAAGTCACGCCGGACAAAAACATCTTGATACAGCGTAATCAAGAAACCCACAAAAAATACGAAAGCTACAGGCATAAACACCCTTAACGGTGCAAAATAAACCCCTGTCCTCAAGATTAAGTGCATGAAACGGATAGTATCTCGGATCGGCTTAATCTTGCTTTTGCCAACCCGATAGTGATAGTCTATTGGCACATAACGAACGATATAATTATTCGTCAACATTGCTACCGTAATTGTGGTAGTAAAACTAAATGTGTCCGGTAAAATCGTCAAAAATCTTTCGGCTACACTCTTACGAAATACACGCAACCCACTATTTAAATCAGGAATATTGCAATCTGTAATCCATTCAGCAAAGCGCACTAAAAACCACTTAGGAATTTTACGCAGATTTGAATAACGGACGTTTTCACCCGTTCTAGAACCGACAACCATATCAGCTTGCATTGCCAGCATTACTAATTCCGGTATCCGTTCATTCGGGTAAGTACCGTCAGCATCAGTAATCACAATTAAGGGGTATTTTGCATATCTAATTCCCGTTTTCAATGCCGCGCCATAGCCTCGATTTCGATTGTGTTCTATTACTTTGATATCTGTCCGAGATTGTAAAATCTCGCGAGTTCCATCTGTGGAACCATCGTTAACAACCAAAATTTCATACTTGCAGCTAGAAGATTTTAGAGTTGCTTGTAGCTGATTGAGGGTAGCTTCTACACCGCTTTCTTCATTGTAAACTGGGAGGATAAGAGAGAAAAATGGAGAGGTGACTTCTGAACTCTCGGAACTCGGATAAGACTCATCGATTAGACTTTCTGGCATAATTACCTTTTCATTTTGGACAACATCGGTTACATTTTATAGGGTTATGCGAATTTTTGATTTTTGATGGTCGATGGGAGGAAAGCGAGTGAGAGTGAGATTTTAATGCTGTCAATTATCAGAACTTATCCAGTAAGAGTTTGGTTCAGCCTTAGCTTGATAGTGGCCGCGATTTGCGGATCTTTGGGACTTCTACCAGCTTTTAGCAGCGAATATGTGGTGCAAGACGATGCGCGATCGCACGTTGTCTGGATGCTGCGATTTCTCGATCCAGAGTTGTTCCCTAGTGATATCATTGCCGACTATTTTCAATCACTTGCCCCCAGTGGATATACTGAACTTTATCATTTAATGGCAAAAATTGGCCTCAATCCTATTATTTTTAATAAGTTCTTACCGATACTGTTAGGATTAATAACTACCACATACTGTTTTGGGGTTTGTTTGCAGATATTGCCAATTCCCGTTGCGGGTTTCTTCGCTACACTATTGCTAAATCAAAATCTGTGGTTAAAAGATGATTTAGTTTCCGCAACACCGAGAGCATTCTTTTATCCGGTATTCATGGGATTTTTATACTATTTACTGCGACTAAATTTACTAGGTGTCGGAATTTCGATCGCACTTTTAGGGCTTTTCTACCCTCAAGGTGTACTAATATGTGCTGCCGTCTTAATTTTGCATTTTATCCGCTTTTTTCCTGAAAAAATCAATTTCAAATTTCTCTTTACTACTTTGGTAATTGCCATAGCCGTGCTGTTACCTTACGCTTTAAATTCCTCACAATTTGGCTCAGTAATCACAGCAGCAGAAGCAAGAATGCTCCCTGAATTTTGGCCAGGAGGAAGAGCTTCTTTTTTTACCGATAACCCTTGGGATTTTTGGATAACAGGCGATCGTTCCGGCTTTTTTCCTCGCGAGTGGCTATCTAAATTGGTTATCCCTCCCCAGGTTTGGGCGGGATTATTATTACCAATATTATTAAGATATCCCTCCACTTTTTCCTTGGTTAAACAACTTACTAGCCACATTGTAATATTGCCAGAATTAGCACTAGCATCGACAGGAGTATTTTTCGCTGCTCACGCTTTCGCGTTCAAACTACATCATCCTAGCCGATATACGCAGCATAGTTTAAGAATGTTGATGGCTATAGCAGGTGGAATCGCGATCGCCATCATCATAGATGCGATTTGCCAAAAAATTAAACTTCCAGTTTTTGCACTTTGTATTTTACCTTTAGCTTTGATTTACCCTAGCTTAACTAATAGCTTTCCCGTAACTAATTATGTAATCGGTCAAATACCTAGCTTGTATGATTTTTTGAGCAAGCAACCTAAAGATACGCTCATAGCATCTTTAGCTATAGAAGCCAATAATCTACCAGCTTTTGCCAAACGTTCAATTTTAATAGGATCGGAATATGCTTTACCTTACCACAAACTATACTATGCTGAAATGAATCACCGCGCTAATGATTTAATTAAAGCTCAATACAGCCCTAATTTAACAGAAGTGCAAAACTTTATTCAAAAGTATGGCATAGATTTCTGGCTGTTAGACTCGCAAGGCTTAACTCTTGAGTATGTGACTAAAAATCACCGGATTAGACAGTTAAACCCAGCGGCGGCGGCTGAGGTTAAAGAGAGTTTGGAAAAAGGAACTATACCTGCCTTGTCAAAAGTCACAGATCGTTGTACTGTTTTAAAAGCTAAAGATTTAATCCTACTTAAAGCTAAATGTATTGAAAAAATCAAAGGTTAAATTTAAGTAGGTAGACACAAATAAGCCTGGCTGTGTAACAGAATGTAAAGTTGCTATCGCCCCTGCGATTGCTAAGCCCTAACGGGCAGGCTACGCCAACGTTTCACTCGCAATGACATACTTATGTATTTTCCCGCTCATCTATTTACCCAAACAACCAACAACCAACAAAT